>JAKFDG010000568.1:0-4224 GCA_036677285.1 Pseudoxanthomonas sp. | reverse complement strand
CTGGCGATGCGCCAGTCCGCCGCGGTTGAGCCAGTTGTGCATCAGGGTGTAGCCGGTACCGGCCGACATCGAACCCAAAGTCACGCCGTGGATGGCGACCGCGGCGATCGCCGCGCGCAACGGTTCGGATTCGAACCAGTCCTCGGTCAGCTCCAGCGCCGACATCGACATGGCGCGGATCACCCGGAACATGTCCTTGCCGCCCAGCCGGCGCAGCTTCCACGCCAGCTTGGCCAGCGGCAGCCCTTCCGACCACATGTCGACATGCGGCAATCGCGGCATCGGCGTGCGGTAGGCGGCATCGAGGAAGGCGGCGGCGGTATCCATGAAGGCCACGAATTCCGGCCAGCGCTGCGCGTCCCTGGCAGAGAACTCGCCGATCGAGGCCAGCGTCTGCGCGTCCTTGCCATCGGCGATCAGATAAAGCTGCCGGCCGTCTGGAAGCAACGAGCGGTAGACCGGCAGCTCGCCTGGCGTCGCCGTCAAGCCGTACTTGGTGAGTTCGAGGTCGCGGATGATGTCCGGTCGCAACTGGCCGCCGGGATGCAAGGCATCGAAGGCTGCGCTGCCCTCGAAGGACATCGTCGCCAGTTGTCCGCCGGCGACGTCGCGACGCTCCAGCACCAGGATCTTCTTCCCGGCCTTCGCCAGATAGTTCGCGGTGACCAGGCCGTTGTGGCCGGCGCCGATGACGATGGCGTCGAAATTCCTGTCGCTCATTTCCAGTCCTTCAACACTTCCATCGCCGCCATCCGGCCCGCCGCGCCCATCACCCCGCCGCCGGGGTGCGCGCCGGCCGCGCCGAAATAGTAGCCAGGCAGCGGCGTGCGGAAATCGGCCCACTGCGGCGACGGGCGCAGGAAGAACAATTGGTGCAGCAGCAGCTCGCCGTGGAAGATATTGCCGCCGGTGATCCCGGCGATGCGCTCGATGTCCTTGGGCGTGATCACCTGCTTGCCGACGATGCAGTCGCGGATGTTGGGCGCGTAGCGTTCCAGGGTGGAGATCACGGTCTCGCCGAAGGCGTCGCGCTTGGCGTCGTCCCAGCCACCGTCGATGTCGTAGGGCGCGTACTGCACGAAGCAGGAGGCCACGTGGTGCCCCGGCGGCGCCATGTCGCGGTCGATCATCGACGGGATGATCATGTCGATGTACGGATTCTTCGCGAACTGGCCGTACTTGGCCTCGTCGTAGGCGCGTTCTATGTAATCCATGCTCGGGCTGATCGAGATCGCGCCGCGGTGCAACGGGCCTTCACCGGGCAGGCAGGTGAAGTCGGGCAGCGCGTTCAGGGCGAGGTTGACCTTGCCCGAGGAGCCGCGCACGCGGAAATCGCGGATCGCCTGGGTGAAATCGTCGGGCAGGTGCCTGGATTCGACGAACTGCAGGAAGCTGCGCTTCGGATCGGCCGCGGAAAGCACCACCTTCGCGCGCAGCTCGTCGCCGTTCTCCAGGGCCACGCCGGCGGCGCGTCCGCCCTTGACGATCACCTGCTGCACCGGCGCGCTGGTGCGGATCTCCACGCCCAGCGCCTGGGCGGAACGCGCGATCGCGGCGGACACGCCGCCGGTGCCGTTCTTGGCGAAACCCCAGGCGCGGAAAGCACCATCGATCTCGCCCATGTAGTGGTGCAGCAGCACGTAGGCCGTGCCCGGCGAATGCGGGCCGAGGAAGGTGCCGATGATGCCGCTGGCCGACTTGGTCCCTTTCAGTGGATCGAACTCGAACCACTCGTTGAGCAGGTCGGCGGAGGACTGCGTCACCAGTTTCGCGATCCGGTACAGCTCTTTCTCCGACAGGCTTTTCGCGTACCGGCCCAGCTTGAGCAAGCCGAGCAGGTCGCGCGGGCTCATCGACGAGGGATCCGGCGGCACCATGCTGATCACCGGCTTGATCGCCTTGGCCGCGCGCGCCATGACCCGGCCGTATTCGTCGGCGGCTTCCGCATCCTTGGGCGAGTGGCGATAGATCTCCTGGCGGGTGAGGTCGTGGTCGTCCCAGGCGGCGAGGTAGTCGCCGTTGTCCATCGGCGTGACCGTGCTCGGCAGCGGCAGGATCTTCAGCCCGTGCCGCGGCAGTTCCAGGTCGCGGATGATCTCCGGACGCAGCAGGCTGACCACGTAGGAGAATTCGGTGAAGCGGTAGCCGGGGAAGATCTCCTCGGTGATCGACGCGCCGCCGACCACGTCGCGCCGCTCCAGCACCACGACCTTCTTGCCGGCGCGCGCCAGGTAGGCGGCGGCGATCAGGCCGTTGTGGCCGGCGCCGATGACGATGGCGTCGTATTGGTTGGGGGTCATTCGGATCCTTTCTTCTGCTCGTCATCCCGGCGCAAGCCGGGACCTAGCGGTTGTTTCTGCTCACCCTCGCGAAATAACGGCAAGAGCGGGGTCCCGGCTTGCGCCGGGATGACGACATGGAAATCTTCAGCGATGGACGAAGGCTTCACTTCTTTTTCCATTCCGGTTCGTAGAACGGCAGCTTCACCACCGTGCACGGGGCGTGGTGGCGATGGTGCTCGACCGTGATCTCGATATCGAGCTGGGTGCCCGGCTCGTACCAGGGCCGTTGCACATGCACCAGGGCGATGTACTTCTTCAGCACCGGCGACCAGGTGCTGGTGGAGGCGTAGCCGACCTGTTTGCCATGGCGCATCACCGGCAGGCTGCCGCGCACGGCCATGCCCGGGATCTGCGGCGGCAGGCCGACCTTGGCGAAGTAGCGCTCCATGCCTTCCCAGTCGATGTCCACGCCGACCAGCTTCCACGCCGAGCCCTCGCGCTTCTCGCGTTCCAGCGCGCGGCGGCCGACGAAATAACCCGGCTTGTCCAGGTTCACCGCCCAGTCCAGGCCCATTTCCAGCGGCGAGGACTTCTGCGCCTCGATCCAGGCGTGGTTGCTGGCGGTGTAGTCGACGTCGATCATGAAAAGCCCGGCTTCGACCCGGGCCATGTCCATCGGCAGGATCCCGCACGGGACGATGCCGTAGTCGTCGCCGGCGGCCATCAGCGCGTCCCACACCGCCAGCGCGTCGGCGTTGTCCATCCACACCTCGTAGCCGAGGTCGCCGGTGTAGCCGGTGCGCGAAATGGTGACCTTGCGACCCTCCAGCACGTTGTCCATCACCCGGAAATACTTGAGCTTGTCCAGCGACTTCTTGCAGCAGCGGTTGAGGATCGCGCGCGACTTCGGACCTTGCAGGCTGAGCGCGGCGACCTGGTCGGTGACCTCGGTGACGCGCACGTCCATGCCCACGGCGTTCATCGCCAGCCAGCGCAGCGACGGCTCGGCCGAGGTCATGCGGAAGGTGTCCTCGGCCAGCCGCGACACGGTGCCGTCGTCGAGCAGCTTTCCGTCCTCGTCGCACCAGCCGGTGTAGCCGACCTGGCCAACCTTCATGCCGAGCACGTCGCGGGTGGTGATCCGGTGCAGCAGCAGCGCCGCGTCCGGGCCTTCGATCATGTATTTCATCAGCGGCGACACGTCGATCAGCGCGGCCGCGTCGCGGATCGCCCAGTACTCGCGGTCCAGCGACAGGTCGTAGGAGCCGGCCACGATATAGCCGGCCCAGCGCCGCCAGTTCTGCGGCAGGCACAGCTGCGAGGTGCGTTCGTGGAAGGGGGTGCGCTTGAGTTCGGGCATGGCGGTGTTTGGCGGCTTCACGGCGATGGCTGTGCGGACAGTTTCGCACGCCGCCAGCGCATCACGGCGTACAGCGGCAGGCCGACCGCGGTCAAAGCCAATCCCAGCATGAAAGGCTCATGGCCCAGGCCGATGAAGGCGAAGATCACATACGCGGCGCCGACCACGGCGATCAGCAGCACGTCGCGCATCACGGTGCGGTTGCCGCGCTTCCACAGGACCCCCAGCGCCACCGCGCAGAACAGGTACAGCGGCAGGTTGGCGGCGGTCACTACCTTGCTCATGAAGGTGAAGCCGTCGACCAGTGAGCGGCTGTAGCTCATCAACACCATACCGCTGCCCAGCAGGCCGGTGACCAGCAAGGCGATGGCGGGCGCTCCACGACCGTTGTTGCGCGACAGCACCGCCGGCAGCACGCCGTTGTTGGCCATGGTCCGGGTCAGTTCGCCGACCAGCAGGGTCCAGCCATTGAGCGCGCCGAGGCCGCTGATCACCACGAACAGCGCCAGCCAGCGGCCGACGCCGGCACCGGCGAAGCGGTCCATCAGCAGCGCGAACGGTGCGCCGGAACTGGCCAGTTCC
>JAKFDG010000567.1:0-4315 GCA_036677285.1 Pseudoxanthomonas sp. | reverse complement strand
TCGTCGAACGCGGTCAGGTTGCGCGAGGCCCATATGCCGTAGCCGGTCACGAACATCGCTTCGTCGGAATTGAACGGATCGATTTCGATATCGGCCATCCAGTGCGGACTGGCGTGCGCCGTCCACGGCGACGCACTGTGGTCGAAATCCGAACGCGGGAACAGCGGCTGCCAGGTGACGCCGCCATCGGTGCTGCGGAAGATGTCGTCGTGCGGCCCGTAGCGGGTGAATGTGCTGGCCAGCAGTACCTGCGGATTCTGCGGATCCACCGTTACCGCACCCCAACCGAAACCGTCTTTCTCGGTATCGGTGGATTGCGGCGCTGGCGTGATGTCGGTCCAGGCGCCGGTGGCGGGAACGTACTTCCACACCGCGCCGTCGCTCATCTTGTCCGGACCCGGCAAATCGGCATAGCTCAAGTAGTAGGTACCATCGCTGCCACGGGCCATGTGGTTGGGACGCAATCCGACCGGCTGCCCTTCCACCGCTTTCCAGCTGCGGCCGGCGTCGTCGGAGACATAGAGGCTGGTTTCCTGCGTGGAGACGCCCGCGTAGATACGCGGCGTCGATTGGCCGGCACGGCCGCTGCCGGCATCGAACTCGACGAACACGATGCCTATCTGCTGGACGCGATTCCAGCCCTGCGCGCTGGCCGCGGGCGAGGTGGCGATGGCCGGAAAGCTCTCCACCTTCGACCAGCGCGCGCCACGGTCTTCGCTGCGCCACAAACCATCGCGGCGGGTGCCGAACAGCAGCACGCGGCCGTCGTTGGGGTCCACCGCCAACCGCTCGCCGTTGCCGCGCGACAATTCATTGCCGCCCAGCTTGAACGGCAAGTCCGTTCGCAGGAACATGCGACCACGATCCTGCGAACGCAGGATGGCGCCATTGCCGACCTTCGGATTGGTGTAGGTACCCGCCGCCAGGTAGACGCGCTCGGGGTCGGAGGGATCGATAGCCAGGCTTTCGATGCCGGTCAGATTGACGTCCTCGGCGCCGATCCAATCGGTCAGCGCCACCCAGCGCTTGCCCGCCACGTCCCAGCGGTAGGCGCCACCGACGTCGGTGCGCGCGTAGGCCAATCCCTTTTCGGCGGGATGGAACACCAAGCCGGTGACGAAGCCGCCGCCGCCGATGGCCACGTTGTTCCAGCGGTAGGCGATCTCAGCAGCCGATGAAGCCTGCGCGATGCCGAAACAGGCGATCAGGCCCACTAAGCGTGGGCCGGCAAAGAATGAAAACCATCGCGACACCATGGTCTTCCGCTGCGTCGCCTGCGCAGGCCGATTACGGATTCCATGCATCGGTGAATATCTCCAGGGGACAGGTGACGCACAGGCGTGTGTACAAGCGTTAGTAATGGATTCGGCTTGACGCGGCTCCATCTGGATCTTCGCCATCGCTTTAGGCACCGACTAATCGACAACGACCCGTCGATAGACTTTGGTGGGCCCCCTCGCCTGACTCCTCCGGACCTCTTCTCGGTTGGAATACGCGTCGCTGGTATCGCCAGCAAACAGAAAAAAACGCGCGCACCTGAGGCTGTCCGCAGCATAGGTGGCGGTGACATTCCGTGCCAATGAAATATTCGCCGCTACCTATGTCATTACCGAATGATGCAATGCATCATCGCGCTGCTTCGACTTGCGAACGGACAGATGCGATCCGGAAACTGGTTTGGCATCGACAGGCATGGGCGAGGACAAACCCGTATCGCAGGCATGCCCACGGCTGCAGCAAATCGCGATCAGGGCTGAACAACGAGCATGACCACCGCATGAGGTTCGATCACGGCCGTATAACGGCCGACTTGCGGCGGCAGGTCCTGTTGCTTCCAGAGATCGCGCAGGCGCGCGCTGAGATGGCGCGGATAACCCAATTGCTCCCACCCCACTCCGATCTCAGCCGAGCGCTCGCCACGGTTGAACAGCAATACCGCACGCCCGCCGTCGGCCAAGGGTTTGACCCAGACTTCCTGGTCGCCGTTCTTCGCGACGCGGCGCCCCTGCGCGCCCAACACGTCCTGGTTGACTGCGATCACTTCGCGGTTGAGCAAGATGCGTTTGGTCGCCTCATCCATCTGCGAAATATCGTTGCCGGCGATCAATGGCGCAGCCATGATCGCCCACAGGCTGAAGTGAGTGCGGTATTCGGTTTCCGTCATGCCGCCATTGCCGACTTCCAGCATGTCGGGATCGTTCCAGTGCCCTGGGCCCGCGTATGGCCATAGCGGCTCATTGATATCCACGATATCCAGCATGCCCAGCATGTATTTATGCCGGCCCTGCCACTTGTCGTAGATATCGCCGCTGCTGCGCCACAGATTGCCGACCGTCTTGCCCCACAGCCAGGGCTTCTGATTTCCCCACTCGCACAGGGAGAACACGATGTCGCGGCCGCTGGCGCGCAGCGCGTCGGCCATCAACGTATAGGCCTCCTGCGCATCGCGGGTGCCGGTGTTGCACCAGTCGTACTTCAGGTAGTCCACGCCCCAGCGCGCGTACTGCAAGGCGTCCTGGAATTCGTAGCCCTGGCTGCCGGGACGGCCACCACAGGTCTTGCGGCCCGCATCGGAATAGATGCCGAACTTGAGGCCCTTGGCGTGGATGTAGTCGCCCAGCGCCTTCATGCCGGAAGGAAAACGCTTCGGGTCCGCCTGGATGAAGCCGTCGCGATCGCGCTCGCCATGCCAGCAATCGTCGATGACGACATACCGATAGCCGGCGTCCTGCATGCCCGACGACACCATCGCATCGGCCATGCGCCGGATCAGTTTCTCGTCGACGTTGCAGGCGAACTTGTTCCAGCTGTTCCACCCCATCGGCGGCGTCAGCGCCAGACCGTTCATCGTGCGCGGCGGCTCGGCCTGCGCGGGCTGCGCGTCGTCGGCTGGCCCTTCCAATGCCAGCACCGGCAAGATCGCGGGGAACGAAGTCAGCAGCAACAGAGCAAGCGCTGCCGGGATTAGCTTGATGGTTCGCTTGCCCTGCATGGATAAGGCCCGTCCGAATTGACCGGCGGCAATGCGCCGCGGAAGAACCGGGCACGCCACCCGCACGGTGATCTGTGCGAATGGCGTGTTCCCCGAACAGCAGGCATCCGGCTGACCGAAGGAAGGAGAGGAGAAAACACCCCCCCTTCCCAGCCGTATCACTCTCAGAACATCACGCGCTCAGAACGTCACCACGTCACGCGAAGGGTCGCGGCGTAGCGCGTGTCGTTCACGTACCAGGAGGTGACGCGTCGGCCGGCGCCGTTCTGGTCCATGATCGTGCGTTGTTCGGCGTTGTTGAGATTGTTCATCTCCAGGCCGAGCTTGATGTTGTCGCTGAAGCTGTAGAAGATCGAGGCGTCCAACTGTCCATAGGCGTCGCTGTACACCGGCAGCTTCCAGGCAACGGATTGGCCGGCGAGGTTATTGTTGGTGCCGTTGTAGCCGTTGGCCCCGACCCCCAGCAGGTACTCGCTGCGCCAGTTGTAAGCCAGGCGGACCTGCCACGGTCCCTTCTCGTAGAAGAGAGCCGCGTTGTAGGAGTTCTTGGACAGGCCGTCGGCCGGCAGGTCGCCATACGTCGAGCCATCGGTGTCGACCGGCTGCGCATCCACCTCGTTCGGTATCTTGGTCGAGCTGTCGATGTAGGTGTAGTTGAGCGATAGTCCCAGACCGTCGAAAGGCGCCGGCAGGAAGTCGAAGAACTGGTTCCAGCCGACCTCCGCACCTTGGATGCGCGCCGTGCCGGTGTTGATGGTTTGAGTGACCAGGTACTCGTATTGGTTGCCGTCGGCGCCCGGGTAGGTCAGCAGTTGTGACTGGTTGCGGAAATAATCCTTGACGTCCTTGTGGAACAGGTTGATCCAGGCCATGCCGCCCTTGTCTGGATCGAAGTACCACTCCAACGACAGGTCGAACTGGTTGGCCTTCATCGGCTCCAGGTAGGGGTTGTCGAAGGAACTGCCGGTCAGGGCCAGACACTCGGCAGGCATGACCGTCGGATCGTCAGCGGGATCATTCGGATCAACCCCGTCTCTGATGTCCGCGCAAGTCACCCCACCGACCATGTTGTTGTCATCGACGCTGGCGCCGAGGACTTGATAGGCCTGCATGTCGCTGAAATTCGGACGTGCGATGGCCTGGGAGGCCGCAAAACGCACGATCAGGTTGTCGATCGGTTCCCAGCGCACGTTCAGGCTGGGCAGCACGTCGGTATAGGAATTGCTGGCTGTGATCGGCTCCGATTCGCCGGCGCCCAGATACGGCGCAAAGGCGACGTTCGGATAGACCAGGAACCCGCGGGCGGCATTCTCGGTGCGCACC
>JAKFDG010000566.1:0-1544 GCA_036677285.1 Pseudoxanthomonas sp. | reverse complement strand
AACCGCCTGCCGTGCGTCTACCTGGTCGATTCCGGCGGTGCTTTCCTGCCGCTGCAGGACGAGGTATTCCCGGACAAGGAACACTTCGGCCGAATCTTCTACAACCAGGCGCGGCTGAGCGCGGAGAACATCCCGCAGATCGCCGTGGTCATGGGCAGCTGCACCGCCGGCGGCGCCTATGTGCCGGCGATGTGCGACGAGAGCATTATCGTCAAGGGACAAGGCACCATCTTCCTCGGTGGCCCCCCACTGGTGAAAGCGGCCACCGGCGAAGTGGTCGATGCCGAAGCCCTGGGCGGCGCCGACGTGCATACCAGCATCTCTGGAGTGGCGGACCATTTCGCCGAGGATGACCGCGACGCCTTGCAGATCGCCCGCAACCTCGTCGGCAACCTCAACCGCAGCAAGACCTTGCCGGTCGCGGTGCGTGAAGCACGCGAGCCGCGTTACGCCGCCGATGAACTGTACGGCATCGTGCCGAAGGACACGCGCCGCCCGTTCGACATCCGCGAAGTCATCGCCCGCATCGTCGATGGTTCCGACTTCGACGAGTTCAAGGCGCGCTACGGCAAGACCCTTGTCACCGGCTTCGGCCACATCCATGGCTACCCGGTCGGAATCGTGGCGAACAACGGCATCCTGTTCGCCGAGAGCGCGCTCAAGGGCGCGCATTTCATCGAACTGTGCAACCAGCGCGGCATCCCGCTGGTGTTCTTGCAGAACATCACCGGTTTCATGGTCGGCAGGAAATACGAGAACGCCGGCATCGCCAAGGACGGGGCCAAGATGGTCACTGCGGTGGCCTGCTCCTCCGTGCCCAAATTCACCGTGGTCATCGGCGGCAGCTTCGGCGCCGGCAACTACGCGATGTGCGGCCGCGCCTACGGGGCTCGCTTCCTGTGGATGTGGCCGAACGCACGCATCAGCGTGATGGGCGGCGAACAGGCGGCCAGCGTGCTGGCCACGGTCAAGCGCGACGCGATCGAGGCCGCAGGCAAGACCTGGACGACCGGGGAAGAGGAAGCCTTCAAGGCGCCGATCCGGGACCAGTACGAATCGCAGGGCAGCCCGTGGTATGCCACCGCGCGCCTGTGGGACGACGGCATCATCGATCCGGCCGACACCCGCCGAGTCCTCGGCCTGGCGATTTCCGCTTCGTTGAATGCACCTATCGAGCCGGCGAAGTTCGGCGTATTCAGGATGTAGGGCACGATCTGGACTGCGGGAGATGGGGATAGCTACTTCCCTATTCACAATAGGTTTGACGTATAACTTCCGGCTTTGATGGGTATTTTTGTGAGCCCGATCGCAGCATACTAATTCGTGGCCAGCGATAGTCGTGGGCCCTATACCCCCCTGGAGAACACACCGATGTCTATCTGGAAGGATCAAAGCCCCGCCAGGAAGGATTCGATTCCGTCGCCGGCCGAACCCACTCCGATCCGCGAAGTGCCTGCAGCCGCCGAATTCACGCCCACGACCGTCGCGCCGCCACGCGCCGCCGCTTCCACTGATCGCCAGGCCAAGGAATCGCTGATCGCCTC
>JAKFDG010000565.1:0-5133 GCA_036677285.1 Pseudoxanthomonas sp. | reverse complement strand
CCTGGGTGAAGCCATGGAAACGGCGGCCGCCGGGGGTGTGGCGTTGCGCGAACAGTTTGCCGCTGGCCGGCGTGCGCTCGCGCTTTTCCTGCAGCAGCCACCTGGCGTAGTCGTTGCTCAGGTTGCGTGACCGGATCGGGTCAAGTCTTGGTTTGGGCATTGCCTGGGTCCTGCGTGGAATTGGCGACAAAGTTACGCGAGCCGCTGCGCTTCAGTAAGTCCTCTGATAGTCGTTGGTGAATCCGCCCAGCGCGGCGAGTTCATCCAGCACAACCCGGCATTGCTGCATGAGCCGGAGGGTGGTTTCCGGGTCGTCCCAGTTTCGCTCGCCGTGCTTGCCTCCATGGAACAGGTTGTTGCGTACCAGCCGCAGCAACAGCGTCACTTTCTGCAGGTCGTATTCATTGGCTTCGAACTGCAGTTCCTTCCAGCCAAGGCCCGGGTTCGCGGCGATGACCTGCTGCTTGGGCCGGGCGTTGATCAAGGCGCGCGCGCCGGGAGTGGGCGCATAGGCGTTCCTGTGCCTTTTCACGAACTTGTCCCAGTTCGGCTCGGCCTTCTTGCCCGGATCGTTCGACTTGAGATACGAGTGCTCCTTGAGGCAGAACTCGAATCGGGAGAACCAGTAGAAGAAATCGAACGCGGCTTCCTGCAGCTGCGGAGTGATCTCGCTTCTTTTCATGTAATGCCTGTCCTTGAATCATCGCCGGCGAAACAGAGTGCATCAAAAAAATGGATCGGAGTATCTTTTCCCGCGCTTGCCGCCGGCAACAAAAAGCCCCGCGTGCGAGGCCTTTCCGTTTCATGAAGCCGTGTTGCGACTTGACCGGCACGCATCGGCGGCGAGCCAACCACGGAGGCCGGCTCAGGGTTTGCCTTGGCGGGCCCCGGGCTCGACTTCAGGATCGTTGCGTTCCTCGCCCGACCGTTTCCCGGGCTGCTCTCCGGCTTCATGCGGCGGCTCCAGCGTCGGGTCGGGTTGGGAGGGGTCCAGCTCCGGGGGAAGGTGCTTCTGGGTATTCATGGTCTTCCTGAAAAAGGTCGCAGTCCCTTCCCGCTAGGCCGGGTTGCCGGCTGCGGCGGTTTTCATTTCCTCGTTGTCCAGGTTGCCATCCTTGCTGACGTCGGCCTGGTTGAACCTGTCCCGCGCGCTGTTCTGGTGCTCGGTCTCCGACAATTTCCCGTCCTTGTCGACATCCATCGGGGCGATGCGGTCGGCGGAAGGGGTCTGGTCCGGATCGGCCATGTCCAGGCGGACGCCATCCAGCTCATCCACGGTCACGAAGCCATCTTCGTCCGTGTCCATGGCCCTGAACTTCGATTCGACGCCCGTCTGGTACTCGTCGAGGGACATGGTGCCGTCGGCATTGCCATCCAGTTGCCTGGATTCCTGCCACAGGCTGGGCTCTGCGGCCTGCAGCGAAGACGGTGCAGCCCATGCAGAAGCCAGCAGCACGATGGCGAAGCATCCGGAGTGGGTCATGGCAGGATCCTGACAGCGAAGGGGTGACCGCGACGCTAGGCGCGTGACGGTAACGGCATGGTGAAGGCCGCGAGGGGCCCGCGCGGCGACGCGCTCTTACGGCGGGGGAGCGGATGATTCAACGGCCAGGCACGAGCCCGGGGCTTCCACCAGGTTTCCGGCGGCGGGCAGAACCGGTCAGACTGCATGTGTGACGCAGGCATTCCGGAAAGACATTCAGCAGGATGGGCCATGGAAACGAAGAAATCCGAAAGCGCGCAGTTGGCAGCCCTGGCTGCGTACCTGCGCGACCAGCGCACGACGATCCTGATGCGATGGCGCAATGCCGCCGAGAACGATCCGGAGCTGGCCATCGTTTCGTCATTGACCCGGCTGCAGTTCAACGACCACATCCCGACCCTGCTGGACGTGCTCAACCGCAGGCTGAAGGCATGGCCCGCAGGTGACGAGGCGTCCACGGCGGAGGCCGAGGCGGCGAAGGTCGCCGGACATGGCCTGGAGCGCTGGCAGCAGGGTTACCAATTGCGGGAGCTGACGCGCGAATGGGGCCACTTCCAGGTCGCGCTCATGGAGCCGCTGGAAATCTACGCGCTGGAGCATCCGGAACTCGAACCCCTGGTGATGCCGACCGCGCGCCGCCTGGCCTCGCGCCTGTGCTGGGATGGAATCAGCGAAAGCACGGCGCAGTACTGGAAACTGCATCAGACCGAAGCCGCCGGGCAGGTGCGGGACCTGCAGCAGGCGCTGGCGACCCTGGGCGAGCTGGAACAGGCACGCGCAGTGGCCTGGCGCGAGGCGGCGCACGATCTCCGCGGCAGCGTCACGGTGGTGACGGGAACAACCTCTCTCCTGGAAAATCGCGACTCTCCCGAGGCGCTGAGATCGAGGTTCTTCGACATGCTGCAGCGCGGGGTGGCGTCGCTGCACGAGATGCTCAACGACCTGATGGATCTGGCCAGGCTGGAAGCGGGCCAGGAGAAACGCAACCTGGCGACGTTCGATGCGGCGGTGCTGCTCGATGATTTCTGTACCAGCTCACGGTCGCTCGCCGAAGCCAAGGGCCTGTACCTGAAGGTGGACGGGCCGGCGTCGCTGATGATCCAGGGAGACCGCCCCAAGCTGCAGCGGATCCTGCAGAACCTGCTGCTGAATGCGTTCAAGTACACCGAGCAGGGCGGCGTGAAGGTCATCTGGGGGTCGGTGGACGACAACACCAACAACTGGATGTTTTGCGTGCAGGACACCGGCCCCGGCCTCGCTGCCAGCGCCAGCGCGCCGCTCGCGCATAAGCTGCATGAGGCCACGCAGGCGACCCAGGACGTCCAGGAAAGCAGTGGCAAGCCGCAGGAGCAGACGCCTCCCGCGCCGACCGTTCCCGCGCAATCCGGCGCGCTTCCCGGGCACCATCGACCCGGGGAAGGCGTGGGCCTTTCGATCGTCAAGCGGCTGTGCGAGCTGCTGGACGCCACCCTGGAATTGCAGACAAGTCCAGGCGAAGGTTCCACGTTCCGGGTGACCTTGCCGATGCAATACGATTAGGTTGCCTGGGGGAGCCCCGTGAGATCTGGCCGGATTCGGAAAACCCGCACCCCGTGGATCCGACTGACTTTCAGTCGGTCCAGGAGAAAACGGACTCAGGCGCCGTCTTCCACCAAAGCCACCGCCGCCCCATCCCGGCAAACCCGATTGCGGCCGGCGGCCTTCGCGCGATAAACCGCACTGTCGGCAGCGTGATAGAGCGCGTCGTGGTCCGCATGCACGGTCTTGTCGAACTCCGCGACGCCAATGCTGGCGGTCATGGACAGCACCAGGCCGCCAAGGGCGACGGGATGCTCGAGCAGGCTCGCGCGGAAATGCTCCGCACGCTGCATGGCCATCGCCAGATCCTGGCCGTCCAGGACCACGCCGAACTCCTCGCCGCCCACTCGTGCGGCCAGATCGCCTTCGCCACTGAAGAGGGTGTGCAGTCGTCCGGCGATGGCGACCAGGCAGGCATCGCCGACGGCGTGGCCATGGGTATCGTTGATCTGCTTGAAATGGTCGATATCCAGCAGCAACAGGGTCAGTGGCTCGCCGTCGTTTCGCGCCCGCGTGGCAGAGGCGTCCAGCACGTCGGAGAACTGGCGGCGGTTGGCCAGCTCGGTCAGCGGATCGATCCGGCTCTGCCGGGAGTACAGGTCGCGCTGGGTGCGCAGTTCCTGGTCCAGGTCCAGGCGCTGCTGGTATTCGTGGTAGCTGCGCAGCAGCGAGATGACCACGTAGACCAGGTACACCGCACACATCAGCGCGTTCATGCGCTGCGCAGGGTCGGCGCCCATCAGGGCCAGGCCGGGCGCGCACAGCAGGCCGATGCCGGCGAAGGCGAAGCCGCGGCGCATGCTGAAGGCGTGGGCCACCGCCGTGCACAGGCCCAGGGTGAACAGCAACGCGGTTACCCGCGCATCGCCGAAGCGCGCGTCCAGCGTGACCCAGCAGAACAACCCGCCCCACAGCATGGTGGTCAACAGCACGATGCCCCAGTGCATGGACAGCCAGCGGACCAGGCTGGCCTGGTTGCCGTCGGCCAGGGGCTTGTGCACGAAACGCTGGGTCGCCAGCCCGAGGAAGGCGACCAGCAGTGCCCAGCTGGCCAGCGGCGCGAAGGTGAAGGCGCCGCCGTACAGGCCGACCACCAGCCACGCCGCCGCATAGAAGAACCCACCCGTCAACGCGCGTTGGTAGGTGTCTTCCATTTCCTGGGTAAGTCGGCGCGTCTGTACTGCTCTCATCTGTCCCGTTCCGTCCGGATACTTGGCGTAGGCCAGGCCCCGCAAGCAAGGACGGATTGCAAGCTTCGTGCCATCGGCGAGCTTGGCTACCCAGTCACAATTCCCGGACGGACCCGTTCATCAGGCGCGCTGAGCGGCAGCAAGTGACGTGAATTCGTTTCGGCGGAACCCATCGGGCGCCCTTGAGACGGGCTTAAGCCCGCCGCATGACCGGTCATCAGGAGGGCCGTGAATGGCCATGCGGTGGGCCGGCTCCTCCTATCCGCGTCACCCGGCCTGAACCCGCATCGTGGAAAGCTGAGGCACACCGGAACGCAGGAGCCACCGTCATGGCGGATACCAAGCAGAAACACAAACCGGGTCCGGAAAGCGGCTACCGCGAGCAGCAGGATCCGCGCGGACAACCCGGGCAGGATCAAACCAAGGACGGGAAGCAGCTTCCCGAGGACGTCGACAAGGACAAGCCCAAGCCGCGGGAGCCCTGACTCGGCAGGCTCCATTGGATCCGGCAAGCCGCAGGCGCACCGCATCGTTCGGGCAACGGAGCCGCGGTTGCTGTGGTTCGTCACTCTCTCGACTTCCTGCGAGCGCTGGCGTCGGATGCTGACGGGCCGTTATCTTAGCGGCCGGCAAAGACGCTCCCCCCGACATGACCCCACCTGAAAACGCAGCCGGCCACGCCGTGCCGACGCATTGCGAGAACTGCCACGCGCTGCTGCAAGGCGAGTTCTGCCACCAGTGCGGGCAGTCCATCCACAACCCGGTGCGCCATGCCGGCCATGCGATCGAGGAAGTGTTCGAGTCGTTCTGGCACCTGGACGGGCGCGTGTTCCGCACCCTGCGCGACCTGCTCGCGCCCGGGCGCACCGCGATCGAATACCT
>JAKFDG010000564.1:0-1763 GCA_036677285.1 Pseudoxanthomonas sp. | reverse complement strand
AAGGCCATCAGGCGGATGTAGTGGCTGGGAAAGGTCTTGCGGCAGGCCTGCAGCTCCAGCATCACGCCCGCCGCGTCCTGCAGGTCGAACATCGGCATGCCGTACATCTCCCAGTAGGTGTTGCGCGGATGCGGGTCGTCGGTGTATTCGACGCTCCAGGCGTAGCCCTTCTTGAGGCCGTACTCGATCTGCAACGTGATCTCGGCATCCGTCAGTTCGGGCAGGAAGCTGAACTGGCCTTGCGTGATGCGGGCGGTGGGGTTGGTCATCATGGTCGTGATCTCCTTCAGGCAACCGACGGTGTGGTGGCAAAATCGCTGGTATCGGTGGACGCGTAGTTGAACGACACGTCCTTCCAGGTGTCGAGCGCCTGCTTCAGCGGCGTGCAGAAGCGCGCGGCAGCCTGCAGGATCTCGGGCCCCTCATTCTTGATGTCGCGGCCCTCGTTGCGCGCCTTTACTATGCATTCGAGCGCCACGCGATTGGCTACCGCACCGGCCTGGATGCCGGCCGGGTGGCCGATCGTTCCGCCACCGAACTGCAGGATCACGTCGTCACCGAACAGATCGATCAGTTGGTGCATCTGGCCTGCATGGATTCCGCCGGAGGCCACCGGCATCACCTTGCGCAGGTCGGCCCAGTCCTGGTCGTAGAACAGGCCGCGTGGCAGGTCCTGCTTTGTGTAGCTGTCGCGGCAGACGTTGTAGTAGCCCTGCACCGTCATCGGATCGCCCTCGAGCTTGCCGACCGCGGTGCCGGTATGCAGGTGGTCGACACCGGCCAGGCGCAGCCACTTGGCAATCACGCGAAAGCTCACGCCGTGGTTCTTCTGCCGCGTGTAGGTGCCATGGCCGGCGCGGTGCATATGCACGATCATGTCGTTCTTGCGCGCCCAGTTGGCCATACTCTGGATCGCCGACCAGCCGATCACCAGGTCGAGCATGATCACGACCGAGCCCAGTTCCTTGGCGAACTCGGCGCGCTCGTAGATGTCTTCCATCGTCGCGCCGGTCACGTTCAGGTAGCTGCCCTTGACTTCACCGGTCGCCGCGCTCGCCTTGTTGACGCCGTCCATCACGTAGAGGAAGCGGTCGCGCCAGTGCATGAAGGGCTGCGAGTTGATGTTCTCGTCGTCCTTCATGAAGTCCAGCCCGCCCTTCAGGCCCTCGTAGATCACGCGGCCGTAGTTGCGACCCGACAGGCCCAGCTTGGGCTTGGTGGTGGCGCCCAGCAGCGGGCGGCCGAACTTGTCGAGCCGCTCGCGCTCGACCACCAGGCCGGTCGGCGGGCCCTTGAAGGTCTTGACGTAGGCGACCGGGATGCGGATATCTTCGAGGCGTGCTGCCTTGAGCGGCTTGAAGCTGAACACATTGCCAATCAGGCTGGCCGTCATGTTGGAGATGCTGCCCTCTTCAAACAAAATCAGGTCATAGGCCACATAGGCGAAATACTGCCCCGGGTTGTTAGGCACCGGCACCACTTTATAGGCCTTGGCGCGGTAGCTATCGCATGCGGTCAACCGATCTGTCCACACCACCGTCCAGGTGGCGGTGCTCGATTCGCCAGCCACTGCAGCGGCGGCCTCAATCGGCTCGACACCTTCCTGTGGCGTGATGCGAAACAAACACAGGACATCGGTGTCCTTGGGTTGATAGTCGGCATCCCAGTAGCCCATCTGGCGGTACTTGAGGACGCCGGCTGAGTAGCGCTGCTTCTTGTCCAGGATCTCTGCATCGGCGGCGATGACGGTGCTTTCGGCGGGT
>JAKFDG010000563.1:0-2894 GCA_036677285.1 Pseudoxanthomonas sp. | reverse complement strand
GTTCGAGGTGCGCAAGGTGCCCAACGGCACCAGCCGGTTTTTCCTGGAGGCTCCCGGGGTGGCGCCGGAAGTGCTGGTCGAACGCGCGCTGAAGGCAGGCGTCCTCCTTCCCCACGCGAAACCCGGCACCGGCGTATTCCAGATGCAGGTGAACCCCACGATCCTGCGCACCCCGCCAGCAACGCTGGCGCGAATTTTCATCGAGTCGGTGACGGGCTGAGATTCTCCGGTTGGCCTGATCCACGGCAGGACGGAGGAGTTCTGGGACAAGTCGTGGGTCATGCCGGACGTCGAGGTCGCAAACTAACGCGCTGCCTTTGTTGACGTGAACTTCTTATTCAGGCCGATAACCGACGATCAAAACCAGCCACGTGATCACGGCGGCCCCGGCCGCTCAATATTCGCGCTTGAACCAGAAGGCATCCGGCAGCCGCGCCATCCCGATCCGTTCGTAGAAGCCGACAGCGTCCGGCACCGACGCCAGGATCAGGCTGACGCGCGGTCCGAGCTGGCGGCGGACTTCGTCCAGCAAGCCCTTGCCGATGCCGAGGTTCTGCGCGGAGGCGGACACGGCCAGCTCCGAGAGATAGCAGTTCCAGGAAAAGTCGGTGCTGCAACGGGCGACGCCAACCAGGGGCTTGCCTGGCTGGTCCAGTCGCGCGGTCACGATCAGGTTGGCGCCTGAAAGCATCGCCTGCAGCCGCGACGCGTCGTCGACCGGACGCGTGGCTCCCAAACCGGATTCGACCAGCACGCGCCGGAAATCGCCGGCGTCGAGGGTCAGTTCGCGACCGTAAAGGACGGGGGATTCGTTCATGGCCGCAGCATCGCACCGGCGATGCCCAGCCTCAAGCCAACGCCATCGGCTTGCGGGGTAGCGATCAGGCGTGGATGCAGACGATCGCGGCGTCGCGGTCCTTCATTTCGGCGATGACCGCGGTCGCTACGCCTGCCGCTTCGTGCCTGGCGCCGGCCATGACGTCGGCGGCCTCCAGGGCATCGTCCCAGCGTGCGAACCAGCCGCGCCCTTCCATGCCGTGGTAAAGCTGCCACCCGGTCATGGATGGCGTGATGACGAAGAATTCCGCGTTCATCCCAGCAACCCCGCATGCCTGAAGAAAGTGCCCCCGGCCCAGCTGACCGCTTGCTCAAGGCGGTACCCTTTTCCTTGTGCTGAGCGACATTGCATGTCAACGCACAGGCAGGCTTCCGGGGGCAGGCTCAGGTTGCGCTTCGCCACCGCCCGTCACCATCAGTGGATACCCCGCTGTCGTGTAGGACTTTTCCTACACGCGTCCCCTTGCCTGATCCCTCCCTCTAGCCCTTGCGGGCGTGCCATGCCTTCAGCAATTCCGCCTCTTTCTCACGGGTAATGCCGGCGTGCAGGGTCGCCTGGCGTTCGGCCGGCAGGCTGCGGAACCAGGCCATCAGCTCGGTCACGGTGGTGGCCAGCGGGCGGTAGGTCAGTCCCGCCGCGATCGCGCGCGCATTGCTGACCTGCCCGTAGCCAGCGTACGGGCTGTTGCTCGAGGGCACCCAGATAGGCACGTCGATCTCTTTTTCTTCCACGAACTCCGGGGTGACGTGGGTATACGTCGGCTTGCCGCCGACCACGGCCTCGCAGCCGCGCAACATCGCCTCCATGGTCAGCGATTTTTCCGGGCCGACCGCGTTGAACGTGCCCCGGGTGCCCGCTTCCGCCAGCCGGATCATCCATTCGCCCAGGTCGCGGCCATCGATGATCTGCACGGGATCGTTGCCGTCGCCGGGCACCAGCATCTCGCCGCCCTGGGCGATGCGGTGCGGCCAGTAGGTGAAGCGGTCGGTCTCGTCGCGCGGACCGACGATGTAACCCGGGCGGACGATGGTCACGCGCTTGCCGAACTGCTTGTGCGCTTCGGCTTCGCTCAGCGCCTTGAGAGGGCCGTACAGGTTCTCGATGTCGGCGCGCATCGTTTCCTGGGTCTCGGCCATCGCGTCCTTGCCCTTGTACACCGCGAGCGCAGCGTCCTCGGTGAGGCCGGGCTTGCTGCCATCGGCGTAGGCGGAGATGGTGGAGATGAAGAGGTAATGGCCGACGTTGCCCTTCAGCACGTTGCCGGCATCGCGCACCCAGAACGGCAGGCTGGTGGGGTTGTCGAGGCAAACGTCCCACTTGCGTCCCTGCAACGCCTTGAGGTCGCCGGTGTTGCGGTCGCCGTGCAGCTGCTCCACTTCGCCCGGCCATTCCGGCGACGGCTTCTTGCCGCGGTTGAACAGCGTGACCTTGTGCCCGCGTGCCAGCGCGTAGTTGACCTGGAACGGACCGGTGAAGCCGGTGCCGCCGAGGATCAGGATGTGCAGCGGCTTGGCGGCGCGGCCCACGGGCGTGGACGCCAGGGCCCATGACGGAAGCGCGGCGGCGGCGGCGGAAAGCGCGCCGAAGGTGAGCAGTTCACGACGGGTGGGCATGCGATGGCTCCTGGCTGGCGAGGGTCCCGGGCGGGAGCAGCACTCTTACACCTGCCGGCGGCCGGGCGCGCATGACGAAAGTCGGGGGTATGCCAACACCGCCATGCAGGGCAAAGCGCCACAGGCTTGCCTCGCCCCGGGGAGCCTACTCCTCCGGCGCCGGTTGCAACTCGACCAGCATTTCCTCGAGCTCTCCGATCACCTTTTCCACCGCCTCGTGGAACTCGCCCTGGCGAACCATCAGGTCCTCGATCTTCGCGGCCTGCTTCAGTTTGGACAGCTCGCCGTCGAACAGCAGCCACTGCGTGGTCAGCATTTCCACGTTGTTCTTGGAGTAATGCCGCATCTCCTTGAGCTGGGACAGGGTGTCGCTGACGTGGTCGACAGGGGTCTTGGGATTTTCTTCGGACATGGCGCACTCCTTCGGGGGAAAGGTGGATACC
>JAKFDG010000562.1:0-4677 GCA_036677285.1 Pseudoxanthomonas sp. | reverse complement strand
GCGGGGGTGTAGCGCACGGCGTTGCTGACCAGGTTGGAGAACGCGCTGTGCAGTTCCTTGTTGGAACCCCACAGGTCGCAGCCGGCTTCATCCTGGACCACGATCGTGTGCCGGTACTGGCTCAGGGCCTCGGCTTCGCGCTTGAGCGTGGCCAGCATCGGCGCCATCGAAACGCTTTCGTCGGCCAGGCTGTCCTGCGCCTCCAGCCGGGACAGGGTCAGCAGGTCCTCCACCAATTGGGTCATGCGCTGCGACTGTTTCTGCATCTCGGCCAGGATCGGGGTCCACTCCGGGAAGTCGGTCGGATCCAGCATGTCGAGGTAGCCGTGGACCACGGTCAGCGGGGTGCGCAGTTCGTGCGAGACGTTGGCCACGAAGTCGCGGCGCATCTGTTCCAGGCGCAGCATCTTGCTGACGTCGCGCGCGACCAGCAGCCAGTATTCCTCGGAGTACGGGATCAGGCGCAGGTTGAGGCGCAGTTCGGAATCGATCGGTGAAGCCGCGTCCAGCATCGGCTCGGCGTTGCGCCCGGCGGCGAGCCAATGCGAAAGCGGCAGCGGCCGCAGGCGATCGCCGATGGCGGCGCCGAGGTCGGCAGGGTAGTGCAGGCCGAGCAGCGAAGTGGCGGCCTTGTTGAACCACTGCACGCGCTGGGTGTTGCGTTCCACCACCACCACTGCATCGGGCAGGGCCGCCGCGGCGGCGCGGTAGGCGCGCAGCATGTCGAGCAGGCGGCGCTTGCGGGTCCGCATCTCGGCCTGGCCGCGGAACAGCAGGCGATCGAGTTCGTTCCACACGCCGTCGCCACGGACCGGTTCCAGGCGCTGGCGGGCGGTCAGGCGCATCAGCACTTTGCGCAGCCGCCAGTAATGCCAGGCCACCACGCCCAGTGCCGCGAGCGTAAGTACCGGCCATACCTGGCCCAGCAGCCAGCCCAGCAACACGGCCGCGACCAGTACCGCGACCAGTTGGCCGAGGGTCTTGAACCAGGCGGAGCGCATGTGCTGGGGCATTACCGGGATTGTGTCAGATGCTTGTTACGGCTGTTGAAGCGGGTTGGTGGTTCATGGTTGGTGGCGGGCATCAGGGCGTGATGCTTCTCACGAACTACCAACGGCCAACCGTTTTTCAAACAGCCGCCGAGAACCGATAGCCCGACCCGCGCACCGTCTGCACCATGTTTTCCACCGCGTGCGGTTCCAGGGTCTTGCGCAGGCGGCGGATGTGCACATCGACGGTGCGCTCCTCCACGTACACGCTGCCGCCCCAGACGTGGTCCAGCAACTGGGTGCGGCTGTAGACCCGCTCGGGGTGGGTCATGAAGAAGTGCAGCAGGCGGTATTCGGTCGGACCGATCGGCACTGGCGTGTCGCCAGCGAACACCCGGTGCGCGGCGCCGTCGATGCGCAAGGCGCCCACCGCGATGCTGCCGTCCTCGTCGTCCTCGCGCGAACGCCGCATCACCGCGCGGATCCGCGCCAGCAGTTCGCGTGCGGAGAATGGCTTGACCACGTAATCGTCGACCCCGGCCTCCAGGCCGCCGACGCGGTCGTTCTCTTCCCCACGCGCGGTCAGCATGATGATCGGCACGTCGCGGGTCAGGGCGTCCTTGCGCCAGCGCCGGGCCAGTTCCAGGCCGCTGGTGCCGGGCAGCATCCAGTCGAGCAGGATCAGGTCCGGGACCCGGTCGGCGATCGCGCTTTGGGCCTCGCGGGCGTCGCCGGCATGGACGGGTTCGAAATCCCCCTTGCGCAGGGCGAAGGCAACCATGTCGCGGATCGCGGGTTCGTCGTCGACGATCAGAATGTGCTTTTGCATGTCAGGTCCTGCGCGGTTGCCGAGGCATTGTCGTCCATGGCAGGCAAGTAGACGACGCTTTTGTGACGGCGAAATGACAGCCTCAGCCGCCTGGGCTGATATCGGCTCGTCGTAACATGACAAAACGGTTGCAACGCCTGGTTCAGCGTCCGATTTTCAACGCCGGTCCACATCCGGGTCGCGGATGCCCTGGCGGCGCAATTCGAACACCTGCGGGGTGATGCTGGCGATGCGGGCGTCGATGCGGGCGCGTGCGTAGTAGTCCAGGTCCTCGCGCTTCTTCAGGTTCTGCAGCTGGATCAAGGCCTGTTCCGGCCGGCCGTTGAGGAACGCAGCCTCGGCATAGGCCTCGCCCGCGCGCGCCAGGTCGCCGGCAAGCTCGTTGGCGCGGGCGAAATTGCTCTGGAACACCGGGTCATTGGCCGAACTGCCCAGCAGCGGCCGCAATACAACCTGGGCGCGCTGGCCGGATTCCCGGCTGCCTTGCTCGTTCAGGACCTGGGCGAAAGCCAGGCTCACGGCACGGCTGTTGGGGGACTGTTGCAGCAGCGCGGCAAAACGCTGGTTGGCGGCGGCGCCCTTGCCGCTGCGCGATTCGGCCAGGCCCAGTGCCAGCGCCAGCCACGGGTTGCCGGGATGCTTGTCCAGCAAGGGCGCCAGCTCCGCGGCGGCGGCGGCGGGGTTGTTGCCTTGCAGCCGGGCCAGGGCCAGGCCGTATTTCTGGGCGTCGCTCAGCCCTTTGGCGCTGCCTTCGCGAATACGTTCGTATTCGCGGATAGCGGCGCTGGAGTTGTCGGCGCTGAGCACCCGCAGTCGTTCCCTCGCCCATTCGAACTGGCCGGTACCGCCCTTGGCCAGGCTGCCGATCGACAGGCGCAGGGAGCCGGGCAACAGCGGATTGCTGGTGCCACCACCAGTCGAGTAGTCGCTGTCGCGGGGAACCTGTTCGGTGAGTTCGCCGGTCGGGGTCGAGGTGGTGACCGTGATGCTGTTTTCCTTGGTGATCTGCTCGGCGCGCTGCCGGGCTTCGCTGATGCGGGTGGTGGTGACCGGATGGGTCTGCAGGTAGTCGGGAGTGCGCTCGCGGTCGCCGCCGCGGTTGCCGCGCATGGCCTGCGACATCCGTTCGAAGAAACCGGCCATCGCTTCTGCGTCGTAACCGGTGCGGGCCAGGGTGCGGATGCCGACGCGGTCGGCTTCCGATTCGTTGGAGCGCGTGTAATCGATCTGGCGTTGCTGGATCAGGCCCATGGCGCTGGCCACCGCGGCCTGCGAGGCCTCGCCGCCGGAAGTGCCGCCGGCGGCCTGGGCCAGCACGATCGCGCCCAGCATGCCGAGCAGGATCGGGATCTGGTCGCGTTGTGCACGCTCGACGCCGCGCAACACATGCTGCTGGGTGACATGCGCGATTTCATGCGAGAGCACCGCCGCGACTTCGTCCTCGCGCTCGGCGGTGAGGATCAGCCCGGCGTTCATGCCGATATAGCCGCCGAGGGTGGCGAAGGCGTTGATCTGCCGGTCCTTCAGCAGGAAGAAGGTGTATGCCTGCCGTGGCTGGTCGCTGTCGGCGCCCAGCCGCCCGCCCATGTTCTGCATCCACTCGTCCAGCAGCGGGTCTTCCAGCAGGTAGCCATAGTTGCGCAATTCGCGCAGCATCATCCCGCCGTATTCGGCCTGGCGCGCAGGGGTCAGCAGTTCTCCCGCGGAGGAACCGATATCGGGCAGCCTGGAGTCCTGGCCCGACGCCAGCGGGGGCGCCAGGGCGAGGGCAAGTGCAAGGGCGAGCAGGGAAGGGCGCAAGCGTGGACTCCAAGTGAAACCGTCGATCCGCGCACTCAGGATGAGGGGTAGCGTCTTCAGCCGGGTGAATAGGTGGTTAATCCGCAGCGTTCCAGTTTGCAGGCTGGTAACGCTGTGCCATGCCACCATAGTGGTCTGACCAAAATTGTTGCCGAGAATTCCCGTGACCGACCCCGTTGTTGCCAGTGCGCCGAAAATCACCCTGTACACCACCGCCGTTTGCCCTTACTGCGTAGCCGCCAAGAACTTCCTGAAGAGCAAGGGGCAGGCCTGGACCGAAGTTCGCGTCGATGTGGATTTCGAGCAGCGCCAGAAGATGATCGCCAAGGCCAACCGCACCAGCGTGCCGCAGATATTCATCGGCGACACCCACGTGGGGGGCTACGACGACATGATCGCGCTGCACCGGGCCGGCAAGCTGGAGCCTCTGTTCGCCGGACAAGCTGTCGGAGAGCAGGCATGAGCGGGGGTGGAGAGGACGGCGGCGATCGCATCGAGGGATTCACCCAGTTCCGGCAGCGGATGAACGAGCGCATCCTGGCCGAACCCAACCAGGTCGTGCGCCGCTTCTTCGCGCTCGATACGCAGACCTACCAGGCCGGCGCGCTGGACGTGAAGACCAAGGAGCTGCTTGGCCTGGTGGCCTCGATGGTCCTGCGCTGCGACGACTGCATCAGCTACCACGTGGCCCAGTGCAGGGAAGCCGGGGTCAGCCGCGAGGAGTTCTTCGAGGCATTCTCGGTCGGGCTGGTGGTCGGCGGCTCGATCGTGATCCCGCACCTGCGCCGCGCGGTGGATTTCCTGGACCAGCTGGAAGCCGGAGCTGCGGCACCGGATGCACATGACCATGGCTGAGGCCGCTTGAACCAAGGTCTATTTGGGGTCGGCGGGCCGGATCGGGCATAATTGACTCATCCAAATCCCCTGCGATTGCGTTGCCGACAGGCTGCGCACGCCTCTGTTCGGAATCCCAAAGCAATGACCCAGACAATTACCGTCATCCGCGGTGATGGCATCGGCCCGGAAATCATGGACGCCGCCCTGTACGTGCTGGATGCC
>JAKFDG010000561.1:0-2745 GCA_036677285.1 Pseudoxanthomonas sp. | reverse complement strand
CCGAACCACGTGCGCGCCGCTTCGCCCGCTTGTCCGCGCCGTGGAACAAGGCCCATGAGCGCCTGGAGTTCCTGCGTGGCCGCCTGGAATACGGTGAGGACGCCATGCTGCGGGTCCTGCCCAATCCCGCCGACGCCTCGCACCGCCTGCGCGGTGCGGCGGAGAGCAATGCGCTGATCGTGTTGGCCGAGGGCCTGCGTGACTATTCGGCGGGTGATGTCGTTGAAGTAATCGCGTATTGATGTAGGAGCGCCCATGGGCGCGACCCTTACGTCCGGATCGCCGACACCTGTGGGGAAGAGCTCGCGCCCATGGGCGCTCCTACAGGGGCGCGCGCGATTGTCCGGACACCCGAGGAGTCGCGCGCGAGGAAGGCTCGCGCATGGGCGGAATTTCCTCGTCATTGACCGAAATAGGCTTACGCATGAGGAAAGTTTGTCCATCGTTGAACCAAATTGGTTTGCACATGAGGAAAATTTGCTCGCCGTTGAACCAAACTAGTGCGCGCATGAGGAAAATCTCCTCATGACCGAGGGAAAAAGGTTCATGAGCGAGGCAAATTGGCTCATTGCTCGGTCCGCGGGGGCCATGGGGGATAATCGGGAAATGGCCATTACCGAAATCACCCCACAACAGGCCCGCGAGCGGCAGCTGCGCGGCGCGGTTCTGGTGGACGTGCGCGAAGAGCACGAGCGTGCCACCGGCCAGGCCGAAGGGGCGCTGGGCATCTCCCGGGCAGCGCTCGAAGCCGATCCCGGCGGGTACTTGCCGGAGCGGGATGCCGAGCTCCTGCTGATCTGCCAGGGGGGCGGCCGCTCGATGCAGGCCGCGTTGGCCTTGCAGGCGGCGGGATATGCAAACCTGGCCTCGGTGGCAGGCGGCACCACGCGCTGGATCGCCGAGGAGCTGCCGGTGGTCAAGCCCGAGCTCGGTGCCGACCGCCTGGATTTCAACGAACGCTATTCGCGCCACCTGCTGCTGCCGGAAGTTGGCGAAGCGGGCCAGCTGAAGTTGCAGGCCTCGCGGGTGCTGATGGTCGGTGCGGGCGGCCTGGGTTCGCCGGCCGCGTTCTACCTGGCCGCCGCCGGAGTGGGGCAACTGCGCATCGCCGACGACGACGTGGTGGATCGCAGCAACCTGCAGCGGCAGATCCTGCACACCGAGGCACGAATCGGTGAATCGAAAGTCACTTCGGCCCAGGCGACGCTCTCAGCGTTGAATCCGCGGACCCGGATCGAGGCGGTCGCCGAACGCGTGACTTCCGACAACATCGAAAGCCTGCTCGACGGCGTGGACCTGGTGGTCGACGGCGCCGACAACTTCCCGGTGCGCTACCTGCTCAACGATGCCTGCGTGAAGCTGGGCAAGCCGCTGGTGTACGGCGCGGTGCAACGTTTCGAAGGACAGGTGAGCGTGTTCGACGCCGGACGCCACCGCGGGCAGGCGCCGTGTTACCGCTGCCTGTTTCCCGAACCGCCGGCGCCGGAGTTCGCGCCCAACTGCGCCGAGGCCGGAGTGCTGGGCGTACTGCCCGGCGTGATCGGACTGCTCCAGGCCACCGAAGCGATCAAGCTGCTGCTGGGCATCGGGGAACCCTTGGCCGGTCGCCTGCTGCATTTCGATGCGCTGGCGATGCGCTTCCGCGAAATGCGCCTGCGCCCGGATCCGGATTGCGTAGTGTGTGCGGTCGGCAAACCGTTCCCTGGCTACATCGACTACCAGCAGTTTTGCGGCGCAGGGCGTTGATGCGCCATGGTGGTATTGACAGGTGCAGCCTGCCTGTCGATTGTGTCCCACTGATTCCAAAGGGGAAGTCTCATGCGCACGCTGATCATCATCGCGATCGGACTGGCGGTCATGGCGGTCATGCTGTGGCTGGCCAAGCCGGCGAAGCGTCGCCTCGCCGCCTGGGTGTTCATCGGCGCCTGGCTGCTGTTCACCGCCTTCAACCTGCGCACCGGCCTGTCGCACGGTTACAGCCTGCAGGAAGAGCTGCCCATCCACCTGGTGCTGTTCGGTGTGCCGGCGTTTGCCGCGTGGTGGTTCTCGCGACGCCCGAAGTAACGCCATGACCCAGCACAGGACCAGCTTGCTGCGCCAGCGCGGCCATCACGACAGCGGCCGGGTCGGCATGGTCGAGTTGTTCTTCGACCTGGTGTTCGTGTTCGCGGTGACCCAGTTGTCGCATTCGTTGCTGGCGCACCTGGACCTGGCGGGGGCGGCGCAGACCGCGCTGTTGATGCTGGCGGTATGGTGGGTGTGGATCTACACCTCCTGGGCCACGAACTTCCTGAATCCGGAAGCCAAGCCGGTGCGCGCCATGCTGTTCGCGTTGATGCTGGGCGGGCTGTTGATGTCCGCTTCCATCCCCAAGGCGTTCGGCGCGCATGGCTTGACCTTCGCTTGTGCCTACGCAGCGATGCAGGTAGGCCGCAACGCATTCCTGGTGTGGGCGCTGCGCGACGCGCCTGAAAACCTGCGTCGCAACTTCCAACGGGTCATGGTCTGGCTGCTGCTGTCCGGCGCATGCTGGGTAGCTGGTGGCTTCGCGTCCGGCGAGGCGCGTTTCGGGCTTTGGATGCTGGCCCTGGGGATGGAAATCGTGTCGCCGGTCCTGCTCTTCTGGGTGCCCGGCATGGGACGCTCCAGCACCCGCGACTGGAGCGTGGACGGCCAGCACATGGCCGAACGCTGCGCGCTGTTCGTGATCATCGCGCTGGGCGAATCCCTGCTGATCACCGGCGC
>JAKFDG010000560.1:0-14362 GCA_036677285.1 Pseudoxanthomonas sp. | reverse complement strand
GGCGCGATCAGGGAAGGCAACGGCATCGCCGGAATGCGCGAACGCGTGGCGGCATCGCGGGGCAGGTTCTCCCTGGACACCAACGCGCACGGTGGCTTGCGCATCGATGCGAGACTGCCGGCATGACCCAACCCGCGATCCGCGTGGCCCTCGCCGATGACCAGGCCCTGGTCCGCGCCGGGCTTCGTGCGCTGCTGCAACAACAGGGCATCGTGGTCGCGCTGGAAGCCGAGGATGGCGCCGACCTGCTGGCAAAGCTGGCCGAACAGTCGGTCGACGTAGTGCTTAGCGACATCCGCATGCCGGGCACCGACGGCATCGAAGCCCTGCTGCAACTGCGCGAACGCGGCGACCGCACCCCGGTGCTGTTGCTGACCACCTTCGACGACAGCGACCTGCTGCTGCGCGCCACCGACGCCGGCGCCCAGGGCTTCCTGCTGAAGGACGCCGCGCCCGAAGATCTGCGCGACGCCATCGTGCGCGTGGCCGCAGGCGAGACCCTGCTGCAACCGGTCAGCACCGATCCGGTGCGTGCGCGTTTCCGTTTTCGCGACGAGAACGCTCCCACGGAAACCTTCAGCACGCGCGAAGTCGCGATCCTGCGCCTGCTCGCCGGTGGTTATTCCAACAAGGAAATCGCACGCAGCCTGTTCCTGGCCGAAGGCACGGTGAAGAACTACGTCTCCACCATCCTCGACAAGCTCGGCACCCGCGACCGCACCCGCGCGGTGCTGAAGGCGATCACCCTGCGCATCATCTGATCGCGAGCGGAGCCAGCCATGCCACCGTGGCGCCCGCGGCCAATGCCGCGAGCAGGCCGGCAGCGACCCGGACCCCATAGGCGCGCCCGCCGCTGACCCAGGCCATTACCGATTTCGCGCCGAGGCTGGCGGCCAGCAGCCCCAGCATCAGCCAGCGCGCCTGCCCCGCGTCCACGCTGCCTTGCGTCGATAGGCTGCCCAGGGTGGCGACGGCGGCATGCAGCTCGCCGGCCGCCGACACGATCGCCGCCGCCATCGCGCCCTGCGGCCCGATCCACGCCGACAGCGCCGCCGACAGCAGCACCAGCGCCGCCACCAGTGCGGCGAAGCCCAGGGCGTGGCCGAAACGGAACATCCGGCTCTGCGCGGTGGGCGGCGGAACCCGCTCCCCGCTGCCGGCGCGCAACCCGAGCAGGCCGCCGGCGAGCAGCACCGCGCCGGTGCCCAGCAATTCCGGCAACAACTGCATCACCAGCGGCGGCGACATCGCCCACAGGATCGGCACGCACAGGCTCAGCGAAGCCAGGTTGGCCAGCAGCGCCGCGGCCACCGCCGAGCGCAACAGGGCCGGGGTTTCGCGCACGCGCTGGCCGAAGCCGATCACCGCCGCGGTCGACGACACATAACCGGCGAAGAAGCCGGCCACCGCCAGGCCCCAGCGGTTGCCGACGATGCGCAGGACCACGTGGCCCAGCGTGCTTACCCCCATCACCAGCACCACCAGCTTCCACAGCGTGGCCAGGTTGATCGCACCATAAGGGCCGAGGTTGCGGTCCGGCAGGATCGGCAACACCACCAGCGCCGCCGCCAGCAGCAACAGCCCATCGAACACCTCGCGCTCGCTCAGGCGATCGCGACTGAGCCGGTGCAGCGGCTCCTTCGCGTACAGCAGCACCGCGACCAGCACCGCCAGGCCGGCCGCCAGCGCCGCCGAACGCATCGCCAGCCCGCCGAGCAGGAAAGTCAGCACCAGTGCGATCTCGCTGGTGAGGCCCGGATCGTCGGCGTGCGTGGCCCGGTAGGCCAGCGCGGCCAGCAGTCCGACCACGCCGAGCACGAGCAGGAACACCGGCAGCCCGATCCACGCCGACACCGCCGCCGCCAGCGCGGCCAGCGCATGCGTGCGCAATCCGGCGATGGCGTGCGTACTGACGCCATGGCTGCGCTCGCGCACCAGCCCGATCAGCAGGCCCAGGCCCAACGCCGAGGAGAACCCCAGCAATACGCTCGCGGTGATTTCAGGCACGGCATCGCTCCGCTGGCATCGTCCCGATTCTGCCACGCGCTTGCATCCCCCGCCCAAGGCCGGACAATGCCCGCGTCTTCTCCAAGCCCGGACGCCATGTCGAACCACCCTGCCGCTTCCATCTCCCTGACCCGCTACCTGATCGAGGAGCAGCGCGCCGGCCGCATCAATGCCGAGCTGCGCCAGCTGGTCGCGGTGGTCGCGCGCGCCTGCACCAGCATTTCCATCGCCGTGAGCAAGGGCGCACTGGGCGGCGTACTGGGCGATGCCGGCACAGGCAATATCCAGGGCGAAGCGCAGAAGAAGCTGGATGTGCTGAGCAACGACATCCTGCTGGAAGCCAATGCCTGGGGTGGGCACCTGGCCGCATGCGCTTCGGAGGAAATGGACCATTGCCAGCCGATTCCCGACGCCTATCCGCGCGGCAACTTCCTGCTCCTGTTCGATCCGCTCGACGGCAGCTCCAACATCGACGTCAACGTCTCGGTCGGCACCATCTTCTCGGTACTGCGCTGCCCGGATGGCGTGACCACGCCCGCGGACGATCACTTCCTGCAGCCCGGCAGCGCGCAGGTGGCGGCGGGCTACTGCATCTACGGACCGAGCACGATGCTGGTGTTGAGCGTCGGCCATGGCACCCACGCCTTCACCCTGGACCGCGAGCAGGGCGCGTTCGTGCTGACCCAGCGCGACATGCGCATCCCCGAGGAAACGGCGGAATTCGCCATCAATGTGTCCAACCAGCGCCATTGGGAACCGGCGATGCAGGAGTACGTGGAAGACCTGCTGGCCGGCAAGCAAGGGCCGCGCGGCAAGGACTTCAACATGCGCTGGATCGCCAGCATGGTCGCCGACGTGCACCGCATCCTCACCCGCGGCGGCATCTTCATCTATCCGTGGGACCGCAAGGATCCTTCCAAGGCCGGCAAGCTGCGCCTGATGTACGAGGCCAACCCGATGGGTCTGCTGGTCGAACAGGCCGGCGGCGCGGCCAGCACCGGGCGCGAGCGCATCCTCGGGATCGCGCCAGCGCAGTTGCACCAGCGCGTGCCGGTATTCCTGGGTTCGAAGAAAGAAGTCGCCGCGGCCGAGCGTTACCACGCGGCCGTGGCCGCCTCCGCCTGATGGACAGGCCTGTCGATTTCATCGAAGTCATCGACGATGCGATCGACCGCGACACCTGCGCCGCGATCGTGGCGCGGGTGCGCGGCAGCGAGGGCCTGCGACCCGGACGCGTGGGCGGCGGCGTGTTCCCGGAACTCAAGCACAGCCGCGACCTGCGCATCAGCGGCGACCCGCAATGGGCCGCGATCGACGCGCGCCTGCAGCAGGCAGTGTTCGCCGGCGTGCTGGGCTACCTGCGCAAATATCCGCAGACGCTGATCTCGCCCTTGATGCTGCAGCAGCCCGATGCGCACGGCGAACTGCGGCGCCTGCAGGCCGGGGATTTCACCGCGATGAACGACAGCGCCCTCGCCAATCTCGCCCGCACCTGCCTGCGCCCTGGCGCGATCAACCTGCAGTGGTACGCCGCCGGCGAAGGCGGCTACCCGTACTGGCATTGCGAGCTGTACCCGCGCGACGCCGGCGCCGAGACCCTGCACCGGCACCTGCTGTGGACCCTCTACCTCAACGAGGAATTCGAGGAAGGCGAAACCGAGTTCCTGTTCCAGCAGCGCAAGATCGCGCCGCGAACCGGCAGCCTGCTGATCGCGCCGACCGCATTCACCCACACCCACCGCGGCAACCGCCCGCAACGCGGCGACAAGTTCATCGCCACCAGCTGGATCCTGTTCCAGTCGGCCGACAAGCTTTACGGCTGAATCTCTCGACGGCACCGCAACCGCCTGCGGCCGTTCCCTTCTCGTCTGCGTCCCTGCACAACGCACCTTTTTTTCATCGCTCCGGTGATGTGAGCGCGTCCGTGGAGTGTGCAAAAAGTAAACGCGTGCGCCTGTCGTGTAAAAAAAGGTAATCGTTGTTGCTTGCCTGGAAATCTGTGGTGGAATTCCCTCCCGGCAACCGCGCAGATTGCACGGCTTTTTATGCATCGAGAGGCTCGATGGACGAAGGCAAAGACTTCATTGAGGTATACGACGACGTGTTGGACGCGCAGACGTGTCGCACACTGCTGCAACGCTTCAGCAGCAGCGGCCAGGATCGGCCGGGGCTGGTCGGCGGAGGTTATTACCCCGAACTCAAGCACAGCCACGATATCTGCATCAGCGAGCGTGCCGAATGGCGGGAGATCGAGCAGGGCCTGAACAATGCGGTGTTTTCGCGGCTGTTGCACTACCTGCGCCGCTATAACCATGCACTCATTTCCCCGCTGATGGTGCACAGGTACGACGGTAAGGGGGCCAGCCAGCGCCTTGAGCCGCAGCACTTCGCCAGCATGGACGACGGCGAGCTTGCACGGATCGCCACCGGCGTTTTCAGGCCGGGGCGCATCAACCTGCAGCGTTATGTAGCGGGTGAAGGCGGCTATCCCTATTGGCATTGCGAGCTGTATCCCCGCGAGGCCAGCGCCGAGACCCTGCACCGGCACCTGCTGTGGACGCTTTACCTCAACGACGAGTTCGAGGAAGGCGAGACCGAATTCCTTTACCAGAAAAAACGGGTGAAGCCGCGCACCGGCAGCCTGCTGATCGCACCGACCGCCTTCACCCACACTCATCGCGGCAACCGCCCGCAACGCGGCGACAAGTTCATCGCCACCAGCTGGATCCTGTTCCAGTCGGCGGACAAGCTTTATGCGGGAAGCTGACGCAAAGACGAATACGTCAGAACAATTCACCCTGCGGTGACGGCGCACGCGGGGCGACGAAACGGCTGCAATCCAGCGCACGCCAATGCTTCTTTGCAAACCCGCAGCGCTTCAGCGCTAGCGCGAAGCGCCGTTCCAGCAGCTCCGCATACACGCCCTCGCCACGCATGCGCTTGCCGAAGGTCGCGTCGTAATCCTTGCCGCCACGCAGATGCTGGATCGTGCTCATCACATGCGCGGCGCGGTCCGGTACATGGGTCTGCAGCCAGTCGCGGAACAGCGGCGCGACCTCATGCGGCAGCCGCAACAGCACGTAGCCTGGGGATTCGGCGCCGGCTTCATGCACGGCTTCGAGCACGGCTTCGATCTCGTGGTCGTTCACCCACGGGATCACCGGCGCCACCATCACCCCGACCGGCACGCCCGCCTCGCGCATCGCGCGGATTGCGCGCAGGCGCGAATGCGGCGCCGACGCGCGCGGCTCCAGCACCGCAGACAGGCGGTTGTCCAGCGAGGTCACCGAGAAATACACGCGCACCAGGTTGTCGCGCGCCAAGGGCTGCAGCAGGTCCAGATCGCGGGTGACCAGCGCGTTCTTGGTGATCAGCGAGAAGGGATGCCGGGTTTCGGCAAAGACTTCGATGAGGCGGCGGGTCAATTGCAGTTTGCGTTCGATCGGCTGGTAGGCGTCGGTGTTGATGCCCAGGGCGATCGGGCTGACCTGGTAGCCGGGTTTGGCCAACTCGCGGCGCAGCAGTTCCGGGGCATTGGTCTTGGCGAAGATCTTCGTTTCGAAATCCAGTCCCGGCGACAACCCCAGGTAGGCATGCGACGGACGCGCGAAGCAGTACGAGCACCCATGCTCGCAACCGCGATACGGATTGACCGATTGCGAGAAGGAAATGTCCGGCGACTTGTTGCGGGTGATGATGCTGCGGGCAACTTCTTCGCGCACCTGGGTGCGCGGCAGGACCTCGGCGAACTCCTCCCCCGCTTCGCCGTGCCAGCCATCATCGATGGCTTCACTCACCGTTACTTCGAAACGCCCCGGCAGGTAACCGGTGGAGCCTCGCCCTTTGATCACTTCGCCCATGGCGACAGCCTGGTCCGTTTCCGTCTCAAACGCGGCGACACCGCATAGAATCGGCCTATGCTCGACACCGTTCAATCCGTGTGGAATGCGTTCTGGTCGATTCCGCACCTGAGGCTGTACCTGACCGCGGCCTGGCTGTTGTATCTGGTGCCACTGTGCTTCTGGATCGTGCTGCAGAAGCGCGAGCCGGTGGCCACCCTGAGCTGGGTGCTGTCGCTGGCGATGCTGCCGTATGTGGGTTACCTGGTGTATTTCCTGCTGGGCCCGCAGAAGATCAAGCGCCACCGCCTGCGCCGCCACCTGTCTCGCTCGGGCGTGGAGGCGCATGATGCAACCTACCCGGCTGCCGACGAATGCCCGGAGTTGGGACAGCTGGCCCAGGCCATGACCGGATTGCCGCCGGCCACCGCCACCTCGGTGCAGCTTCTGGTCGATGGCGCGGCAACCTATGACGCGATCCTCGATGCTGTGGCCGCGGCGCAGGATCACATCCACCTGGAGTACTACATCTACATGCCGGACCAGACCGGCACTCGCCTGCGCGATGCCCTGGTTGAACGTGCGCAAGCCGGGGTCAAGGTGCGCCTGCTGCTGGATGCGGTGGGCTCGTCCAGGGTCAGCCGGCGCTTCCTGCAACCGTTGCTGGAAGCCGGCGGCGAATGCGCCTGGTTCCATCCCACCAGATTCCGTCCCTTCACCCGGCCGTGGCTCAACCTGCGCACCCACCGCAAGATCGTGGTTGTGGACGGACGGGTCGCGCTCACCGGCGGCATCAACATCACCGATGAACAAGACGAACGCCTCCGCGACAACGCCTACCGCGACCTGCACCTGCGCCTGGAAGGCGACGTGGTGCGCAGCGTGCAGCTGGTGTTCGTGGAGGACTGGGCCTACGCCACCGGCCAGAAGCGCAAGGATTTCGAAGGCACCCGGCTGTGGCACGCAACAGAGAGGGGAGTAGCAGGCGGGATCGCTTCCCAGGTTCTGGTCTCCGGGCCGGACTCCACCTGGGAAGCGATCCATCGGCTGCACGTCGCCGCCATCCACGAGGCCCGGTCGCGGGTCTGGCTGGTGACCCCGTATTTCGTGCCCGGCGAGGCGGCGCGCATGGCCCTGACCTCCGCGGCGCTGGGCGGCCTGGACGTGCGCCTGTTAGTGCCGAAACTGAGTGATTCGCGGCTGGTGACGTTCGCGGCGCGCTCCTATTTCGACGAACTGCTCAGCGCCGGGATCAAGGTCTACGAATACGGCCCGCGCCTGCTGCATACCAAGGCCCTGCTCTGCGACGACGGCCTGGCCATCATCGGCAGCGCGAATTTCGACCACCGCAGTTTTCGCCTCAACTTCGAGATCTCGATGCTGTTCCGCGACCGGGCCATCGCCGCCACCCTGGCCCAGCTGATCGAAGGCGAGATCGCCGGTTCCGAACCGGTTCACCACCAGCGCAACCGCTCGCTCTGGCGCAACCGCCTGCCCGAGGCGCTGGCCCGGCTGATGTCGCCAGTGCTGTGAACCGATCGGCGTTTCAGCCCGGCCGAAATAGTAAACTTTCGCCATTGGCTGGGGAGGAACGGAAACATGTACTGGTTATTCCTGCTGCTCGCACTTGCTGCGATGGGGGTGGCGGTCCGCACCACCTCGCTGGCCCTGATGCTGGTCTGCCTGCTGGCTTCGTTGGGCCTGTTCATCGCCTGGATCATGGGCTGGTATGCCGCGCGCGTCGGCAGCAGCAGTCGTCACGAGAGCCAGATGATCGACCCGGCCGAACTGCGTCGCCTGCGCGAGATCGCCGAGGCTCGAAAAGCCGGCAACCCGCCGCCCGCGGAACCCCCGGCGAGCTGAGCCAGAGCGGATACCTGCCTTGACCGCACTCAGCGTCAACGTCAACAAGATCGCGGTGCTGCGGAATTCCCGTGGCGGCACCGAGCCCGACGTGGTCCGCGCCGCACGCGCCTGCCTGGATGCCGGCGCCCACGGCATCACCGTGCACCCGCGGCCCGACCAACGCCACATCCGCACCGGCGACGTGCTGGCCCTGGCCGAGCTGGTCCAGGAGTGCCGGGTCGAGCTGAATCTGGAAGGCAACCCTTTCGCACCGGCCCGCGACGGCTATCCCGGCTTCCTCGCCTTGTGCGAACAGGTGCGTCCGGCCCAGGCCACCCTGGTACCGGACAGCGACGGACAGATCACTTCCGACCACGGTTTCGATTTCGACCAGGATGCCGAACGCCTGCGTCCGCTGATCGCCGAACTCAGGTCTTTCGGCTGCCGGGTCAGCCTGTTCGTCGATGCCGGCGGGCGGGACCTGCGGCGCGCCAGCGAGATCGGCGCGGACCGGATAGAGATCTATACCGGACCCTATGCCGAAGCGGCGGCACGCGGCGATGCCTCGATCGCATTACGCGCTTGCGTCGACGCCGCCCGCCAGGCGCAGGCGTCGGGACTGGGCGTCAACGCTGGCCACGACTTGAGCCAGGCGAACCTGCAGGAATTCCTCGAGGCCGTGCCGGGCGTGCTCGAAGTCTCGATCGGCCATGCCCTGATCGGCGAGGCGTTGTACGTGGGTCTGGAACGCACCGTCCGCAACTACCTGGCCATCCTCGCCCGCCGGGGCTGAAGGTTTCGGCCCGCGAGCCCGGATCGCCACCTCCGCGAACAGCAAATCCTACGGTTGCACGCCGATCTGAGTAATGCCACTGTTCCGCGCCTCGGCCAGCGCCGTGACCACGCGCTGGTAGTCGGCGTTGGAAGTAGCGCGTACCGACAGCACGGTCCGCGCGTCACCAGCCGCCGCCATTTGCAGGCGCTCGCCCAGTTGGTTCTGGCCAAGCAGGCGTCCATCCAGGCGATAGGAGCCGTCGTCGGCGATCTCCAGCAGCAATTGTGGCGGCTTGATCACAATGGGCGGTGTCGTCTGCGGCAGGCTGGCATCGAGCGGTCGCGTGACCAACGGTGCGGTCACCATGAAAATCACCAGCAGCACGAGCATCACGTCCACCAACGGAGTGATGTTGATTTCGGCCAGGGCCGAATCACGGACTGAAGCGGAGAAGGCCATGGCGTACTCCTTGCGTCGGTGGATGACCCCCACGCTACGCCGCGTTTCGTCCTGCCGCAAGCCGCCGATCCATGCCGTGGCATATCGGCAACCCCAGAAACAAACACGCCGCCCGAAGGCGGCGTGGAAACTCATCATCATCCCCCGCGCGTCCCGCGCACGGTCTACTGCTGGACGAAACCGATCTTCTGCATCTGCGAGTTCTTGGCCGCGGCCAGCACCTTGGCCATCACGTCGTACTGCGAGTCCGGGTTGGCATCGATGCGCAACTCCGGCTGGTTGGTCGGATCGCGCTGCACTGCGTTCTCCATCAGAGTCTGCAGCGCTGGGATCTGCACCGGATTGTTGTTCCAGCTGACCTGTCCGGAAGCGTCGATGCGCAAGTCGATCGGCGGCGGCGGTTCACGCAGCTGCGGCGGCGGGTTGAGTACGCGCTGCGGCAGGTCGACGTCGATCGGATAGGTCATGACCGGCGCAGTCACGATGAAGATGATCAGCAGCACCAGCATCACGTCCACCAGGGGCGTGACGTTGATGTCGGCCATCGGTTGGCCCTTGCCGGAACCGGTAGCGAATGCCATGGCTTATTGACCCCTGTCTTTGGTGGCGACGAAGCCGATATCCAGCATGCCCTGGTCCTGCGCGATCTTGGTCACCTTGTTGATCGTGCCCATCTTGGTGGTCTTGTCGCCACGCAGGTTCAACGGCGGTTGCGGAGTCAGCTGCGCGGCGCTGGACAGGCGCGATTCCAGGATCTGCTCGGTGATCGGTTCGTCGTTCCAGAACAGCTTGCCATCCTCCTTGACTGCCAGGGTGATGGGCACCCCGCGCTTGGCCGCCTCGTCCGGATCCTGGTTCAGATTGGCTTCGGGAAGCTTGATCTGGACTTTGTGCGACATCAGCGGGGCGGTGATGATGAAGATGATCAGCAGCACCAGCATCACGTCCACGAGGGGCGTGACGTTGATGTCGGCCATGGGGCCGCCGCTGTCGTTACCACTACTGAAGGCCATTCTCGGGCTCCGTTGTTGATCTGTGCGCTATCTGGACGCCGGCTCAGCGAACCCGCGAGCCGGTGGCGAAGAAGTCGTGCAGATCGTGCGCGAAGGTGTCGAACCTGGCGTTGGTGGCGCTGTTGGTGCGGTTGAAGAAGTTGTACGCCAACACCGCCGGGATCGCCACGAACAGGCCGAGCGCGGTCATGATCAGCGCCTCGCCCACCGGGCCGGCCACTGCGTCGATCGAGGCCTGGCCAGTGGCACCGATGCGGATCAGGGCGCCGTAGATGCCCCACACCGTACCCAGCAGGCCCACGAACGGGGCGGTAGCGCCGACGGTCGCCAACACCGTCATGCCTGCCTGCAGCTTCGAGCTTTCGCGGGTCACGGCCTGGCGCAGGGCGCGGTCCACGAACTCGGAGCGGTTCAGCGACTCGGCCAGCTTGGAGCCTTCGCTACGCTGATGGTGGGCGGCGGCCTGGGCGGCGTCGAGTGCGATCTTGGAGAACGGCTCGTTGCGGGGCTGCTCTTCCATCAGGCGGATCGCGTCCTGAGCATTGGTGGTATCCCAGAAGGTGCCGGTGACGCGGTCGGCCTGACTCTTCAATCGCACATTCTTGAGGAAGTTGATGACGGTCCAGTACCAGGCCAGGGCCGACATGATCACCAAGGTGATCAGAACGATCCAGGAAACGGCGAATTCGCCCGGGTTTGAGACCATTTCGCTAATCAGGTGCTCGAAGCCCATGTTGGTCAGGGCTTGGGCGGCGTTGTTGCCTCCAGCAGCGGCGGTGGTTTCCTGCAGCATGACGCTTACCTTTTATTTGTGATGATGAGGGTGATGCGGTTATGGGTAAAAGAATATCTGTTGCTTGAAGCCGGTCGGTCTGAAGCTTGTCCGCGCTTTACATCTTGAAGTCAACAGGCACGCGCACGCGACCCGCTGATTTTTGACCATTGGCCATGCCGGGATTGAAGCGCCACTTGCGCGCAGCATCCATCGCGGCCCGGTCCAGATCGCGGTTGCGGCTGGATTTCTCCACGGCGACGTTGGTGACATTGCCACTGGCGTCGACGTCGATGATCAGGATCACCGTGCCCTGAATACCGGCGCGCGCCGCGGCGGGCGGGTACTTGGGCGGATTCATGTTCTTCGACGAGATATCGACGCTGGCGCCGATATCCGGGGTGGGTGCGGGGGGTGCGGGCGGCGACGGTGGCTGGTAGACGTCGGTCGGGCGCGGTTCGGCGATATCGATCGGCGGCGCCTCGGGCGGCGGCGGCAGCGGCGTGGTCTTGGGCGGCGCCAGGTTCTTGACCGGCGGTGGCGGCGTGTCCTGCTTCGGCGGCGGCGGCGGCGGCGGCGGCGGCGGCGGCGGTGCGTCGACGATGGTGACCATCGTCTTGATTTCCTGTTCCTTTTCGGTCGGCGGGGCGACCGCCGGGATCAACAGCAGCAGGAACGCAGCGGCATGCAGCGCGATTACAAAGGCCATGCCGATGATGCGCGGCCAGTTCAACCCGGTCTGCTCTTCGTCCCGATACCTACTGTTTATGACCAGTTGCTCAGCCATGCGCCAATGAACTCAATTATTGGGCCGACGACGCGGCCACCACCGGAATTGGGACCCGCTGCGCTCACGCCGCGGGATTCCCAGCTTATACCAATCCCCCACGCCAGTACCATCATTTCGACGTGTAGGAGCTCTAATCGCGCATTCGCCAATCAGGGCAAGGCGATGATCTTTTTCGCCTCTTCCGGCTTTTTTATGCCCTTGTCCAAGGCCGTCCTGGCCGCCTGCTTGGCTTCGGGAATGCGATCTTCCTGCCACAGCACCTTGGCCAGGTTGAGGTAGGTTTCGCCATCCTTGGAAAGCGGCGCGGCCTTCTGCCATGCCTCGATCGCCGGGGCGATCTGGTCGGAATAGTAGTAAGACTGCGCCAGCGCCAGATAGGTCTGCTGGTCCGGCTTGAGGATGCCTTTCTGCAAGCCTTCGTTGATGACGGAGATCACTTCCTTCTCCTTCCCATCCATGTTGGCGTAGGTGACGTAGAGCTGCCGGTAATCCTTTTCGTCCGTCATTTGCCCGGAAGCCCGGAGCTTCTCGAGAATGGCCGCCGCCTGATCGTACTTGTCCGCCTGCAGGTACACGTTGGCCAGATTCATCTGCGCTTTCTTGTCGGTGGGCGACTTGGCCGCGATCTTCTCCGCCATCTGGGTGGCCTCGCCGGACTGGCCGACTTCGGCATAGGACGCCATCAACAACTGCTGCCAGTTGTCCTTGGGCTCCGGCGACGCTTCGATCGCCTGCTTGAGCACCGGGATTGCCTCGGCATAACGTTCGGCCTGGTACAGGCCCTGGCCCTTCAGCGCCAGCTCCTCCGGTTTTTGCGACTTGGTCTCGGCGAAATAAAGATCCAGCGTGGCCAGGCCTTCGGCGTATTGCTCTTCCTGCAACTGCAGGCCGGCGAGCATGTAAAGCAGCTGGTAATGATTGTTGTTGTCCAGTGCATTCAAGCTGATCGCTTGTTTCAGATAAGCGATCGTGGCCGGCGTGTCGTCCAGGTTGTAAGCCGACTGCGAAGCGAGCTGGGCGGCGACGGCCTTGTCGTAGTCGGTGGCGACCGGATTGGCCAGCAGCTCGTCGGCCTGGGTGCGGGCATTGGCGAAGTCGTCCTTGTTGTAGGCATCGACCAGCTTCTGCAGCTTGCTCTGCAACTTAGGCGAGCCTTTCACCTTGGGTTCTTCGCGGGTGGCGTCGGGATACTTGATCTCTTCCTTCGCACTGCTGCCCTTGCTCTTGCTGCGCTCAGCGCGCTCGCGAGTGGTCTCGGCGGCAATGCTGAGAGTCGCCGTGCCCAGCAGTCCGATGATGGTCAGAGAGAGCAGCGCATGTTTGCAGTTGCGGAACAACATTGGATCACCTCGATGGGACTTCGGAACCGGTTTAGGTCAGGCCGGTCCCGGTGCGGGGCCGGCAACGCTAACAGAAACGGCCATAACTCGGAAACAGGGTTGCATGATGCGGCGCAGCAACCGCTGCGCCTGCGTTCAGCCGCACTTTGGTACCCGCCCCGAGGCACGGGCCTGTTGATAGGCAGGCGTCAGCGTCCCGGCGCGATTGCGCAGTTCCTGGATGCGCGATTGCGGATCCGGATGGGTGGAAAGCCACTGCGGAGGACGGCTGCCGCCTGCGGCGATCATGTTCTGCCATAGATTGACCGCCTGTTCGGGATCGAAACCGGCGCCAGCCATCAGGCGTTGTCCCACCACGTCGGCCTCACTCTCCTGGGTGCGCGAACCTGGCAGCAGGAACAACCCCTGCGCGGCCACGCTGCCGATTTGGCTGGTCGCGTCTGCCGCGCCCTGGCCATAGCGGGAGCCCAGCAGGGCTCCGGCGATCCCGAGGCCGGTTTGCGCGCCCATCTGACGGGTGATGCGCTCGTCATGGTGGTGTTCGACCACATGCCCTATTTCATGGGCAAGCACCGCAGCCAGCTGGTCCTGGTTCTTGGCCACGGTGAAGATGCCCGTATTCACGCCGACCTTGCCGCCCGGCAGGGCGAAGGCATTCGGCTCGTTGATGGCGAAGATGGCCGTTTCCCAAGCCGTACCTTGCGCCTGCGCCGGCAACTGCCGCACCAAGGCGTTGACCACGCAGCGCACATAGGCGTTCTGCCTGGCGTCGTTGCTCAGCGGGCCCTTGGCCTTGGCTTCGACGAACGCTTGCGCACCCAGCTGATTGAGCTGTTCCTGGGAGACGCCACCGACATATTGCTTACGGCCCGTGGAGGACGTGGTCGTGGCGCAACCGGCCAGCACGGCGACCATCGCAGCGGAAAGAATCAAAAGCTTCATGCTTCATCCCCATTCGAGGGAACGGAGTGTGGCGACAGCAGCCTTAACTTTGCGTCAAGCCGCGCCCCGTCAACCGGCGCCGTACAGCTTCAGTGCCGCCAGCGCTATGGCGTTGTTCAGGGCATGTGCGGCGATCGGGGCCCACAAGGTGCGGGTGCGCCAGTACAGGCCGGCGAACACCGCACCCATGCCGCCATAGGTGAGCCACAGCAATCCTGTCGCCTGCCAGCTGTTGCCGGTGGTTCCTGGAACTTCATGCATGAAGGCGAAGGCCGCACTGCTCAGCACCACGCCCAACCAGGGACGGCCCGCTGCCCACAGGCGGCCGAACAGCACCCGGCGGAACAACAGCTCCTCGTAAGCGGGCGCGATCAGCACGCCGAATACGGCCAGGAACACCGGGCTGGACACGTAGGCCTCTTCGATCAGGGCCAGGTTGGTCGGCTGCGGCTTCATGTCGAAGTGCTGGGCCAGCGCGGTGATCGCGCTACTGAACAGGAAGGTGGTCGCGGCGGCCGCTATCACCCAGCCCCAGGTGCTGAGTCGCCGTGCCGCTTGCATCGACACGGCGCGCTCGACG
>JAKFDG010000559.1:0-2344 GCA_036677285.1 Pseudoxanthomonas sp. | reverse complement strand
TGCGCAAGCCCGAGGTGTACGGCACCTGGCCCTGGCGCTTTCCGGTGGACAGCCTGGCGCAGCAGCAGCACCTGCTGGAATCGCTCCTGCCGGCGGGCTTTTCCGCCGCCGAGGTCCAGGGCATCGCCCGGGACAACTTCATGCGCGTCTTCCGCGCTGTGATCTCCTGAAACCCACAACCCAGTGACTACTTCCATGAACAAGCAACCTCTTGGCAAGATTCCTCCGGCCGCCATCGAGCTCCTGGAGTTTCCGCGTTATTCGCCAGACACGATCGAGGGCTTTCGGGCCCTGGAGGACCTGACCGGTACTGTGTCCGATGCGCTGGACGAATTGGGGATCGAAGGCGTGGTTCCGGGCTGCGTGCTGCAGCCCACCCTGCCCTCGGCCCGGATCGTCGGGCCGGCACTGACGCTGAGGAACATCGTGCAGCGCGACAGCTCCTTTAAGGGTGCCCGCGAAAGGGTTTCCAAGATGGCGGAGATCGAAGCGCACAACCTGGCGCAGCCCGGGGACGTCCTCGTCATCGAGGGCGTGGCCGGCATCTCCAACATGGGCGGCCTGTCGGCCAGCATAGGTCACCGCGAAGGCGAGGTGGGCGCCATCATCGACGGTGGCATCCGCGACGTGCAGCAGTCGCGCGACCTGCAATTCCCCGTGTGGTCGCGAGGGGCCAGCTCCGTCACCGGCAAATGGCGGCTGGAGACCGTGGCCGTCAACGGCGTCGTCACCATCTGCGGCGTCCAGGTGCGACCGGGCGACCTGGTCGTGGCTGACGAAGGGGCGATCTGCTTCATCCCTCGCGACGCGGTGCCTGCGGTACTGAAGCGCGCGCGCGAGATCGCGGACGGCGAAGCGAAGCGCTATGCCGACATCCGTGCCGGCGTGCCTGTGCCCGAACTGGCGCAGCGCACACATGTCTACAAGTTCAACCCCCAGTGAGGCAACCATGAAGCGACGTTTTTTCTCCCTCGCCCTTTCCCTGTGCTGCGCCAGCCTGCCGGTTGCCGCGCAACCGGCCTATCCGGTCAAACCCATCCGGCTGCTCGTTCCATCCACCGCCGGCGGCGGCATCGACCTGCTGGCGCGCATGTTCGCGCAGCGCCTGACGGAGCAGATGGGCCAGCCGGTCGTGGTCGATAACGTCGGGGGCGCAGGCGGCACCATCGCCGCGGGCATGGTCGCAAGGGCCGAGCCCGACGGCTACACGCTGATCTTTCAGGCGACCACGGCGGCGGTGAACGCCGCCGCGCTCCCCAAGCTGCCCTACGACCCCGTGAACGCCTTCGCACCGGTCAGCCTCGCGGCCCGCTTTCCCCTGGTGCTGGTGGTCAACCCGAAACTGCCGGCCAAGGATTTGCCGGAATTGGTGGATCTGCTTCGAAAGAACCCCGGCAAGCACACCTTCGGCTCGGCCGGCGTCGGCACTGGAACGCACCTGGCAGCCGAGTGGCTGAAGGTGCGCGCCGGCGTGGACATCCTGCACATCCCCTACAAGGGCACCGGCGCGGTCATGCCGGACCTGCTGGCGGGCGCGGTCGACATGCTTTTCGACGGCTTGCCGCCGCAGCTGGGCAACATACGCAGCGGGAAGGTCAGGGTGCTCGCGGTCACCACGGCTACGCGGTCCACGCTGCTCCCCGATGTGCCCGCCATGGGTGAGGTGGTCGCCGGGTTCGACATGCCGTTCTGGACCGGCATCTTCGCCCCCGCCAAAACGCCGCGCGCCATTGTCGAGAAGCTTGCGGTGGAGATCCGCAAGGCGGCGACGTCGCCGCAATTGGCCGAACGCCTGCGCGACTTCGGTGCAGAAGGCGTCAGCTCGACGCCGGCTGAGTTCGACGTCTACTGGAAGCAGCAGGTCGCCCTGTACGGCAAGGTGATCAAGGACGCACACATCAAGATCGAGGCGAATTGATCCATGACCACCTCGCTAGAACTGCCGATCGTCGACACGCATGCCCACGTCTTCACCGAGACGATGCCGCTGGCGGCTGACGCATGGAGAAAGGTCAGCCGCGCAAGGCCGGTTTCGGAGTACCTGGATACCCTCGATGCGCACCACGTGCCCTTCGGCGTCATCGCCGCGGCCAGCATGTTCGGTGATTACAACGACTACACGCTGGCCGCGCTGCGCCGGCATTCGAGGCTTCGCGCAACGGTGATTGTCCCTCCGACGATCGACCCCTACGTCCTGCGCGAAATGAAGAAGGATGGCGTGGTCGGCGTGCGCTGGGTCTGGTTCATGCAAAAGGACTTGCCCGACCTGAAGTCGCCCGAGTACCGGAAGTTCCTGGCGCGGCTGGCAGACCTCGACCTGCATGTCGAGCTGTTGCTCGGCGGC
>JAKFDG010000558.1:0-8650 GCA_036677285.1 Pseudoxanthomonas sp. | reverse complement strand
TACGACGTGGATGTGCGCCTGCGGCCGGACGGGGCGAAAGGCCTGCTGGTGTCCTCGCTTGCCACCTACCGCGAATACCAGCGCGAGCGTGCCTGGACCTGGGAACACCAGGCGCTGGTGCGTGCACGCGGCGTGGCCGGTGACGCATCGCTGCTCGCCGAGTTCGATGCGATCCGCGACCGGACCCTGTCGCAGGCGCGCGATACGGAGAAGCTGTTGCAGGATGTCGGCAGCATGCGCCTGAAGATGCGCGCCGAACTGGACCGAAGCGATGTCGCGCGCTTCGACCTGAAGCAGGGCGCTGGCGGCTTGGTCGACCTCGAATTCCTGCTGCAATGCCTGGTGCTGCGCGAATCCACAGCGCACGCCTCACTATTGGTTCCACGCGATACGCAGGGACTGATCGAAGCGTTGCGTGATGCCGGGATCTTCGATGACGCACTCGCGCGATCGCTGATGCAGGTGCATTCGACCTTCCTGGCCGAAGGCCTGGCCTGCACCCTGGACCGGCGTCCGCGACTGGTGGCGGAAAACGAGGCCGTGGCGTCAGCACGTTCGGTGGTGCATGCGGCGGTACGTGCGCAAGGCCTGGTATTCGATTAGGCGAGGCGTTCCCGCACGATCGCTGAGACCCGCTCGGTTTCGCGCAGCGGTTCCACCGGGAACGGCGCCAACGCAGTGTCCATCACCCGGATGCGTCCACGCTGCAACAATGCATCGAGGAAACGGCGCGGACGGCCGCTGACCCGCGACGGATCGAACACATGCACCGGCGCGCGCGTGGCGCAGGCTTCGGAGACCATGTTCACCGAATCGGGTGAGCACACGATGCGGTCGGCCCAGGCCAGCAGTCCCGGATACGGATTGGGACCATCCTCCTCGCCGCACCAGACCAGGCCTGGCGTTTCCACATAGCGATGACGCAGGGCCCGCAGGATTTTTTTTGGGGTGCGCCGCGACGTGGTCACCAGCACGCTGCCGCCGTCACGCACCAGCGCCACTTCCAGTTTCGAGGCGAGTACTTCGAAGGCGCCGCGGTCGAAGCGCGCATGCGCACTGGAGCCACCCAGCAGCACCGCAGTGCGCGGCTGCGGCAGATCGGCGAATGTCGCGAACGTTGTACGCGCCTGCCCCAGCCAGTCGTCGTCGACCGGATTGAGGCTGCCCAGCAAGGTGATGACGTTGTCGCCGCGCAGCCCATCGTGTTCCGGCGCGATGACCAAATCCCAATGCCCAGGATCGAGGCGCGGATCGAGGATCTGTACCACTTTCGCACCGCGCTCGCGCAGCAGGCGGGTCGCCAGTGCGGCCTGGCGTCCGCAGCCGATGGCAACCTGCGGCGGTCTTCCCAACGCGTTGATGAAGTCCGGACCGAAAGCATGTTCAGCGCCGAGCCCCCGTCGCGGTGTCCACCAGCGCCAAGGCGCACGCGTTGCCAGCCGCCAATCCCGCGCCGGTCCGAGTGCAAGCGCCTGCGCCAGTGCCTGCGCCTGGCGCAGGTTGCCGGCGTTGCCGTCGGTCAGAGTCCAGAGACGTGGCGAATCAGGCGCGGGGAAGGGCTGTCGTTCCACAAATCAATACAATCCGTTCCGGAACAGCCGGATGTGGCCATAGTCAGGACACTCTACACTGCGCACCTCGTTCGCGGACCACTGGCGAACCCGATTTTCCTTTCACCTCCTCTCAGGTAACGACATGTCCGAAGTCTTGAACGATGCTGCGCTGGACCAGCTGTTTCGCACCGCGCGCACCCAGAACGCCTTCTTGGATACGCCGGTCACGGACGCGCAACTGCATGCGCTGTACGAACTGCTGAAGTGGGGCCCGACCGCGGCCAACAGCACGCCGGCGCGCTTCGTGTTCGTCAAATCGCCGGAAGCCAAGGCCAAGCTGGGCCCGGCGTTGGACGAGGGCAACTACAAGAAGACCATCGCCGCTCCGGTCACGGTGATCGTGGGTTACGACGAGGACTTCCACGAGAAGATCCCCTATCTGTTCCCGCATGCCGTTGGCGCCAAGAGCTGGTTCGACGGCCCGCGCGAAGGTCGCCACGACAGGGCCTTCCGCAACGGCAGCCTGCAAGGCGCCTACCTGATCCTGGCCGCGCGCGCACTGGGCCTGGATGCCGGCCCGATGTCCGGTTTCGACAACGCCAAGGTCGACGAGGCCTTCTTCGCCGGCACCGCGATCAAGTCCAACTTCCTCGTCAACCTGGGTCATGGCGATCCCGCCGGCGTGTTTCCACGTTCGCCACGACTCAGTTTTGACGAAGCTGCGCGTATTGAATGACCCCAACCACCGATCATCAGGAGAACCCCCATGCGTAAGACCCTGCTAGTTGCCGCCCTGTTCGCCTTCGCCGGATCGGCCTTTGCCGCGCCGGTCACCTACAAGATCGATCCGAACCACACCAACGTCATCGCCAGCTGGAGCCACTTCGGGTTTTCCAACCCGAGCATCAACTTCGGCCAGGTCGACGGCAGCATCGTCTATGACGCTGAAAACGTGTCGGCGTCGAGCGTCCAGGTCACCCTGCCGTTGTCCGGACTGAGCGCGTTCGCCGCCAACTTCAACGACCACCTGACCAGTGGCGACTGGTTCGACGCCGCCAAGTACCCTGCGGCCACCTTCAAGAGTACCAAGGTCGAAGCGGCAGGCGAGGGCAAATTGAAAGTCACCGGCGACCTGACCGTGAAGGGCGTGACCAAGCCGGTCGTGCTGGACGTGACCTTGAACAAGGCGGGCGAACAGCCGCAGGCCAAGCGCCCCGCGGTAGGCTTCGACGCGACCGCGACGGTCAAGCGCAGTGAATTCGGCCTCGGCGCCTATGTGCCGAACGTCAGCGATGAAGTGTCGCTGCGCATCACCACCGAAGCGACCGTTCCCAAGGCCGAGTAAGGCCTGCGGAACGCATCGCACCCACGCCACCCGCCGGCAGGCGGGTGGCGTTTTCTTTTGCGGTCCGGGGCCGGCTGCTAGACTGCAGTCCCCGCGTTCCACCGAAAGACCGCCATGAGCCAGACCGCCACCGCGCCCGCCAATGCCGAGAAGCGCTACACCGTGCACCGGAGCGACCTGCCGCTGAGCTGTCCGCTGCCGTCGATGGCGTTGTGGAATTCGCATCCGCGCGTGTATCTGGCCATCGAGGATGCCCCGGGCGGCGATGTGCAATGCCCGTACTGCGGTTCGCATTTCATCCTGGCCGACTGACATCCCGCGCACGGACCGGGTGCCGATGCGCCGACTGACCGTCATCCAACTCCTGCCCGCGCTTGAATCCGGCGGGGTCGAACGTTCCACGATCGAGATCGCCGAGGCGCTGGTGCGGGCCGGGCATCGCGCACTGGTCGTGTCGGCGGGCGGGCGCCTGCTGCCGGCGTTGCTCCAGACCGGAGCCGAACACATCACCCTGGACATCGGCCGCAAATCGCTGCTGAGCTTGCGCCACCTGCCGGCCCTGGACGCGTTGTTCGCCCGCGAGCGCGTCGACATCGTCCACGCGCGTTCGCGTTTGCCGGCGTGGCTGGGCTGGCGCGCGCTGCGCGGGATGCCGGCAACGCGCCGCCCACGTTTCGTCACCACCGTGCATGGCCTGAATTCGCCGGGTCGCTACAGCGCGGTGATGACCTATGGCGAGCGGGTGATCTGTGTATCGGAAACCGTCCGCAGTTATGTGCGCGAACATTACCCGCACACCGATGCAGGGAAATTGATCGTGATCCCGCGCGGCATCGATCCGGCGCAGTTCCCGCGCGCGTCCGGACCTGATCGCACCATGCGACAGGAGCTCGCCAAGGAGTTTCCGGCTTTGGGAGGTGAGGGTCCGCTATTGTTGCTACCTGGTCGGGGCACGCGTCTTAAAGGACATCGCGAGGCTGTGTCGCTACTCGGGAATCTGCGTGATACAGGCCTGGATGCGCGCTTGTGGATGCTTGGCGCACGCGAGCAGGGGCGCGAGCAATACGTGATAGATCTGGAAGTGGAGGCGCAGTTGGGCGGCTTCGCGGATGCAATGGCAATCACTCCGCCGACCTCGCGCATTGCCGAAGCCTACGCAGCCTCCGACCTGGTGCTGCAGCTCTCGCGCAAGCCGGAATCCTTCGGCCGCACCGTGATCGAAGCCTTGTCCGTCGGCCGACCGGTAGTGGGTTGGTCGCACGGCGGCGTAGGCGAGCTGCTGGCCGAATTGCAGCCGCAGGGCGCAGTGCCGGCCTTCGACGAAAACGCGCTTGTTTCCACCGCGCAGTCATTGCTCGCGCAGCCGCCGTCGCCTTTGGCTACGATGCCCTATACCCTGCGCGCCATGCAGGACGCCACGTTGGCTGTCTACGAAGAACTCGCCGATGACGAATCCGAACGCGCTTCCCGCTGACACCACATCCGTGGCACCAGAGCATGGCTGGCGCTGGGCACCGGCCTGGGTGCTGACTTTCGTCGCTCTGTGGCCGGCGGCGGGCATCGCCGAAGGCGTCATGGTGCTGGGCGCGCTGGCCGCGATCGCGCGCCTGCTGCTGGTGCGTTTCCGCGGCGGCACGCGCCTGCTCAGCGGGCCGGCGTGGGCGTTGACCAGCGTGCTGTTCTTCGCTTACTGGACACCGCAACTGATTTCCGCGTTCGATGCCATGGACCAGGGTCGGGCGCTACGCGAATCGCTGGTCGACCTGCGCTACCTGCCATTCCTGTGGCTGGTCGCCGCGGCGGTGGCCAATGCGCGCGGCCGCCGCGTCACCTTCAACGGACTGGCGATCATCGTCGTGGCGTGGACGCTGGATGCGTTGCTCCAGGTCGTGTCCGGCACCAGTCCGCTGTTCTGGGGCATCGACCAGCTCAAGCACCTGATCAGCGGGCACGGCATGTGCTCGGTCGAAGACATGGCCGTGGTCGACCGGCTCAGCGGCATGCTCGGTCCGTGCAACCTCAAGCTCGGCGTGGTCCTGGCCAGTCTGGCGCCGTTCGCCCTGTTTGCCGTGGGCAAACGCTTCGGCATGTTCGGCTGGTCGTTGGCCGCGGCGGCGATTGGCATCGTGGTGCTACTGGCCGGCGCCCGGGCGGCGTGGCTGACCTATACGCTGGTGCTGGTGTTTTCCGGCTGGCGCCTGCTCGGCTGGAAGAAGCTGCTGGCGGTGTTCGCGTTCGGTGCGATCTCGCTGGTAGTGCTGACCGCAATGTCGCCGCAATTCCAGGAACGCATCGAACGCACCGCGCAGGTGATGACCGCCGACGAAACCGGCGTGGACATCGCCTTGTCGGGACGCAGCCAGATATGGAAAGCTGCGACATGCATGGTCCGCGAGCATCCGATCAACGGTGTCGGCGCGCGCAACTTCCGCGATGCGTTCCCCGCCTGCAATCCCACGCCCGATGCGGTTCCCGCGTGGGGCGACGGACCAGCCCACCATGCGCACCAGATCATCCTGGAAATCCTCAGCGAAACCGGCGCGATCGGCCTGCTGCTGTGGCTGGCGGGCGCGGCACTGGCCTGGCGGGCCTGGCGTTATGCGACACCCGAGGCCAAGGATCGCGCGCGTCCGGCGATGCTGGCGCTGGGCGTCACCGTGTTCCCGTTCAACACGCACCTGGCGTTCTATTCCACGTTCTGGGGCGGACTGACCCTGCTGCTGGCAGCGTTGTACGCAGGCAGCCTGTTGGCCAGGGACAATGACTGAAGCCAGCGCGGCGCGCTGCTGGTTCATCGCGCCGCTGGATCTGTTGGCGGCCGGCGTCGCCCGTCTGCCGCAATCGGCGTTGTTGTGGCTTGCGCGCGTGCTGACCTGGCTGCTGTGGCCGGGCATGGGCAAGCGCCGCCGCTATGCGCGCATCAATATCGCGTTGTGCTTCCCGCAACTCGACGATGCGCAGCGCAAGCGCCTGTTGCGCGACAACCTGCGCGCGACCGTCACCGGTGCGCTGGAGCTGATCCGCGCCTGGTACGCGCCTTCGCCCCCGTTGGCGCACTTGGCGGAAGTCGAGGGCCTGGAGCACCTGCGCGCGGCGACTGCGGCGGGACGCGGCGTATTGCTGTTCGGTGGCCATTTCACCCATTCCGAATTGGCGGCGCGACTGCTGCAGGAAGTCGCCGCGCAACCATTGCATGTCGTGGTTCGTCGCAACAACCACCGCTGCCTGGAAGCGATGTTCGATCGCGCCCGTCGCAGCCGTTTCGCCGGCACCATCGCCAAGAAGGATGTGCGCGGCCTGCTGCGCGTGCTGTCGCGCGGTGGCGTGGTCGCGTACTCGGCCGACCAGAACTTCACCTACCAGAATGCGTTCGTACCGTTCTTCGGCATCCCCGCGGCGACCCTGACCGCGACCCCGGAGCTCGCCCAACGCGGCAAGGCGGTGGTGCTGCCGTTCTGGTTCCATCGCGACCGGGATGGCCGTTACCGGCTGCGCATCGAATCGCAATGGAGCGGCTGGCCCAGCGGGGATCCGGTGGCCGACGCGGCGCGCTACATGGCCGAACTGGAGCAAGTGGTGCGTGAGCATCCCGAGCAATACCTGTGGGTGCACCGGCGGTTCAAGACTCGCCCGCCCGGGGAAGCGGACGTTTATCGATAGGCTGGGCCACGGCCCACCGTTTGGAATGTCGCGGGATTCCGGAAGGTGGGCCAAGGCCGACCCTATGTCTATTCGTAGAGCTTGCCGCGACCTTCCGGTTGACGCTTGAAGCGGCGGTGGATCCACAGGTACTGCGCCGGCACCTTGCGCACCATCGCTTCGATCGCGGCCATTACCCGTGCGGTGTCCACGGTCGCGTCCTTGGAAGGGAAATCCTCGAATGCAGGTGACAGGCGCAGCGTGTAGCCACCATCGGCGCGGCGTTCGTGCGCGAAGGCGATCACCGCCGCGCCCGACAGGCGCGCCAGCTGGTGGGTCGAGGTCAGGCTGTAGGCGGGGCGATTGAAGAACGGCACGTACACGCTCTCGCCACGGCGCGTGTCCTGGTCCGGCGCGAACCAGAGCAGGCCGCCCTGCTTCAGGTGCTTGAGCGCCGGACGCAGCTCCTCGCGGGTGAACATCGCCACCGCGTAGCCCAGGCGTCCGCGCTTCACCGCCCACTCCATCGGCCCTTGGTCGTGCGGCCGGTACATGCCGGCCAGCGGCGCGTAATCGCACATCAGGCGCGCGGCGATCTCCAGGGTGGTGAAATGGCCCGAGATCACGATCACCCCGCGTCCGCCTTCGCGCGCGGCCGCCAGGTGCTCCAGTCCCTCGACACGCAGGCCGCGGCGCATCGGCTCTACGCTGCCCCACCAGGCGCGGGCGAATTCGAACAGGCCGATGCCCAGTTCGGCAAAGCTCCGGTACACCAGCGCGGCCTGCTGCGCGGCGTCCAGCTCGGGGAAGCACAGGGCGATGTTGCGTTCGGCTACTTGCCGGCGTCCGCGAGCGAGCGCATGCAGGGCCCGGCCGACGATGCGCCCCAGCACGCGTTGCAGGGGCCATGGCAGCCGTGCCAGCAGGGTCGCCAGGCCGATGCCCAGCCACGCCGGCCAGTAGCGCAAGCCCTTCGGAGCCGGATCGTTGTGGGTTGTGCTGTCGGCCATACAGCGATTCTACCGGTTCAGTTGGTTATCCTTACCTTGATGCGGAAGGACCTGACCGAGCGTTTCCTGCGTGGCCTTTATTCGGCCGTGCTCTATGTGCTGACGCCAGTCACGGTCTACCACCTGATCTGGCGCGGCTTCCGTTTCCGCGAGTATTTCCAGCGCTGGAACGAGCGCTATGGCTCATATCACACGCCGTCGCTGCGCACCGATGTCTGGTTGCACGCCGTTTCGGTGGGCGAGGTCAACGCCGCCGTGCCGGTGATGCAGGCGTTGCGCCGCGAACGTCCGGACCTGCGCTGGGTCGTCACCACCATCACCCCTACCGGTTCCGAGCGTGTACGTGCGTTGTGGGGCGACAGCGTCGAACACGTCTACATCCCCTACGACCTGCCCGGCGCCGTGGCGCGTTTCCTGCAGCACTATCATCCGCGCCTGGCCTTGATCATGGAAACCGAGCTGTGGCCCAACCTGCTTTTCGGCTGCCGTGACCGCGACATTCCCACCTACATCCTCAACGCGCGCCTGTCGGCGCGTTCGCTGCGCGGCTATCGGGTGCTGGCGCCCCTGATCGCGCGGGTGGTGCGCACGGTCAAGCGCATCGGCGCGCAGTCGGCCGCCGACGGCAAACGCTTCATCGCTCTCGGTGCGAACCGCGAAGGCGTGGTTGACACTGGCAACCTGAAGTTCGACATCGCCGTGCCGGAACGGCTCGCTGAATTCGTGCAGACCTTCCGTGAGCACCTGCAGCAGCGGCTGGTGTGGATCGCCGCCAGCACCCACGTGGACGAGGAGGCCGCGGTGATCTCCATCCATCGCCGGTTGCGCGCGCGCTGGCCCGACTTGCTGTTGCTATGGGCGCCACGACATCCGGAGCGGTTCCCCCGCGTCGCCGAACAGGCGCAGGCAGCCGGCTGGAAAATCGCCACGCGGCGCCAATCGGGCTGGCCGGGCGTGGGCGATGATGTGTTCGTGATCGACACCATGGGCGAACTGATGGCGTTCTATGCCTGCGCCGAGGTCGCCTTCGTCGGCGGCAGCCTGCAGGCGATCGGCGGGCACAACCTGCTGGAGCCGGCCGCGGTCGGCACCGCCATGGTCAC
>JAKFDG010000557.1:0-4264 GCA_036677285.1 Pseudoxanthomonas sp. | reverse complement strand
AAGCGATGCCGACATCGAGCCCGCGCGAAGTCGTGGAACTGGCGCAGGCGTTGACGCGATCCAGCCATGACGTGCGCGTTGCGGCCGAGGAACGCGCTTTCATGCTCGCCGGCATTTCGCACGACCTGCGCACGCCGCTGACGCGCGTCCAGTTCGCGGTAGAACTGCTGCCCGACACCGATCCCGAACTGCGTGCCGGCATCAGCCGCGACATCGGCGAGATCGACGCCATCCTCACCCAGTTCATCGCCTACGCGCGCGATGGCCGCGATGAACCGACCGAAGCGCTGGATCTGGCGGAGATCTGCCGCAACGCCCTGGCCGCCGCCGATCCGGGCTGGCAGGCCTCGCTGCCGGAGGCCGCGTTGATCCGCGGCAAGCCGATGGCCTTGCTGCGTGCGGTGGAGAACCTGCTGGTCAACGCGCAACGGCATGGCGCGTTCCCGTTCGCATTGAAACTCGAGCGCGAGGGCGACGCATGGGAGGTCGAGGTGTCCGACCAGGGGCCAGGGCTGTCCGCGGAAGCGATCGGGCGGGTGCGCCAACCTTTCGTGCACGCGGGCGAGACCGGCGGCAGCGGGCTGGGACTGGCCATCGTCGAGCGAGTCGCACGCCAGCATGGCGGCGAACTGTCGCTGCTTGCCAATGAACCCCGGGGATTGCGCGCCGTCCTGCGTGTCCGCGGCGCCTGAAATCGTAATGCGTATGCCAGTGAGTGACTCCGCATGAAGATCCGACAGCTCCTGTGGGTCGTCGCCTGTCTCGCGCCCGTCGTCTTCGACGACGCGTCGGCGCAGACCCTGCGCGAGCGCATCGCTGCGCGTCGGGCCGCTTCCATCCTGCCCAGCAGTCAAACACCAGCGCTTCCCGAAGGCGCGCGCGTGTTGCATGACGTGGCCTATGGCGAAGATCCGCGCCAGCGTTTCGACGTCTACCTGCCGGCTTCGCCGAGGAATGCGTCGGTCATTTTCCTGGCCCATGGCGGCGGTTGGGCCCATGGCAACAAGGACAACCCCGGGCTGGTCGAAGACAAGGCGAAGTACTGGCTACCGAAAGGCTATGTCCTTGTTTCCGCCAACTACCGCATGCTGCCCGACACCGCGCCTCTGGAGCAGGCGCGCGACCTGGCCAAAGCGGTCGCCAGGGCGCAGCAACTGGCGAAGGAGTGGGGTGCGGACCGCACGCGTTTCGCGCTGATGGGGCATTCCGCCGGTGCGCACCTGGTGGCCCTGCTGGGCGCTTCGCCGAAATTGCTGTCGGCGGCGGGCGCGACACGTCCACTGGGCGTGGTATCGCTGGACAGCGGCGCGATGGATGTCGTGAAGATGATGGAACTGCCGCGCCTGCCACCGCTGTATCACCGCGCCTTCGGCAAGGACCGCGATTACTGGATATCGGTTTCGCCCTACCACGCACTCACGCGCGAAGCCCTGCCGATGCTGACGGTCTGTTCCAGCCGGCGTTCCGACTCCTGTCCGCAATCCGAAGCGCTGGCGAAGAAGGCCGCCACGCTTGGCGTGCGCATGCAGGTGCTGCCCGAGGACCTGTCGCACCGCGACGTCAACATCACTCTCGGCAAACCGTCCGCCTATACCGCCGCTGTGGACGCCTTCCTGCGCAGCCTGGAGAAGCGATGACCCGGACGGCCATGGCGATGGCCACTCAGGCCTTGTGCTGCGCCGCCAGGTAGTCGGCGCTCTGCATCTCGACCAGGCGCGAGGCAGTGCGTTCGAATGCACCCTGCAAGCGCGTTCCAGAGTACAGATCGGTCGGCAGCGTGGCCGCGGTCGCGACCAGGTTGACGTGGCGGTCGTACAGCTCGTCGACCAGGTTGACGAAGCGGCGCGCGGCATCCTCGTTGAGCGGGTCGAACGCGGGGATGCCCCCGAGGAACACGGTGTGGAATTCGCGCGCGATCTCGATGTAGTCGTTGGTGCCGCGCGGGCCCTCGCACAGCGCGGCGAAATCGAACCAGACCATGCCCTTGGCGCGGGCGCGCACCGGGATCCGGCGCTCCTCGATCACGATGTTGCCGTCGTGCAGCGGCGCGCCCGCGCCGAGCTCCAGCCAGCGCTCGCACAGCCACAGGTTGGAATCGGCGTCCAGCGGCGCGCGGTACACCGGCGAACGGGTCAGCGCGCGCAGGCGGTAGTCCTCCATGCCCATCGTCTGCACCTCAACGCAATGCGCTTGCAACAGCGCGATCACGGGCAGGAAACTTTCGCGCTGCAGGCCGTCCTTGTACAGGTTCTGCGGCGCGGTGTTGGAGCTGGTCAGCAGGGTCACGCCTTCGGCGAACAGGCGATCCAGCAGCCGCGCCAGCAGCATCGCGTCGCCGATGTCGGTGACGAAGAATTCGTCCAGCACCAGCACCCGGAACCGCGAGCGCCATTGCTTGACGATGCTGGCCAGTGGATCGCTCTGCCCGGCATGTTCGCGCAGCCGCTCGTGCACGCCGCGCATGAAGCGGTGGAAGTGGGTGCGGTACTTCTGCTCGAGCGGCAGGCCTTCGTAGAACAGGTCGATCAGGAAGGTCTTGCCGCGGCCCACGCCGCCCCACAGGTACAGGCCGCGCACCGGTTTTTCGGGTTTCTTCCAGAACGACAGTTTTTCGCGCCAGCCGGTCTCCGACGTCTCCAGCAGCGCGGCATGGATGCGGTCGAGTTCGCGCAGGATTTCGTGCTGGGCCGGATCGTCCTGCCATTCTCCGCGGGCCACGCCCTGCGCGTAGGCCCGGGTCGGCGTCGGCGCGCGTTGCGCCTGCTCGTCGGCGATCGTCACGCGGCCGGCAGCCAGGTTTTCACGCCGTGCTGGAGCGCGCCGCGCAGGTCGATCAGCTTGCGGTGGAAGAAATGGCTGGTGTCGGGCATGCGCACCAGCGCGGGTTTGCGCGGCAGGGTGTCGATCCAGTCGTAGACGGCCTGGGGCTCGACGATCTCATCGTCCTCGCCCTGGATCACCAGCCACGGGCAGGTTGGCGTGACGATCCTGTCGAAATCCCAGCGTCCCGCGGGCGGGGCAATGGAAATCAACGCGTCCGGTTTCACCACCTCCGCCGCGCGCAGGGACACGTAGGCGCCGAAGCTGAAACCAGCCAGCCACAGGGCATCATGCGGACGTTGCTCGCGGACCCAGCCCACCACCGTTCGCAGGTCGTCCTGTTCGCCGTTGCCTTCGTCGAAGCTGCCGGCGGATTCGCCGACGCCACGGAAATTGAAACGCACCGTGCTCGCGCCCAGCTCGCGCAGGCTGCGCGCGGCCATGGTCACGACCTTGTTGTGCAGGCTGCCACCCTCGGTGGACAGCGGGTGGCACAGCACCACGGTCAGCGGCAGCGGTGCGACCCCGGCTTCGGGCGGGTCGGTCGCCACTTCCAGTGCACCGGCGGGGCCGTCGATCTTGAGCGTGGAGGATTGCGCGGGGAATGCGGGAGACGCCATGGGCGAATGATACCGCCGTAGGAGCGGCTTCCAGCCGCGAGTTCCTGCTTTTCCAAATCGACAGAAGCGGAGACAAGAGCTCGCGGCTGGAAGCCGCTCCTACGGTTACGTTAGAGGTCGAAGCCCAGCAGCATGGGGTCGTGGTCGGAACTGCGCCACGGACCGGCTGCGTTGCTACCGGCATAGCCTTCGCCGTCGGGTTCGTCGGCATTGCTGTGCCATTCCGCCGCGCCCTTCAGCCGCTTCGCCAACGACGGGCTGAGCAGGGCGTGGTCGAGGCGGCCGGCGTAACCGTCGTAGACATAGCTGTAGGGTTGTTCCACCCCTGCGGCGTGGAAGGCGTCGATCCAGCCCGCATCACGCAGGGCCCGCACCGGATCTTCCATTGCGTAGGAATTGAAATCACCGACGATCAGGGTCGGTGCGAGGCCATGGCCGGTGGGGTCGCCCTTCAACCACGCATCGAGGCGCCGGGCCGAATCCGTGCGCAACGCATTCCAGCAACCTTGTCCGTCGCGCTGGTCGGCATCCACGCTGCTCGCTTCGGAGCAGCCCTTGGATTTGAAATGATTGGCGACCACGACGAAGGTCGGACCGTCGCCGCGCTTGAACGCCTGGGCCAGCGGCACCCGGCTGCGCGAACCGAACGGGCCGCCTTCCAGCATCGACGGCTTGCCCTGCGGGGCGACCCTGCCGGCGCGGTAGACCAAACCCACGCGGATCTCGTCGCGGCCCGGTCCCGTGCCGGCATCGACGAAACGCCAGTCGCCGCCCTCGGCATTCAGCGCCTCGACGAACTGGGCCAGGCTCGATTGCGGGCCGTA
>JAKFDG010000556.1:0-2590 GCA_036677285.1 Pseudoxanthomonas sp. | reverse complement strand
GGGGCGGAGGATCCGTGGCCGTTCGAAGCGGTGGCGGAACAGTTCCTGTTCGACAACGGCACCGGTGCGTTCTCCGCCGATGGCCGCGAGTACGTGATCGTGCTGCGCGAGGGCGCACCGACGCCGGCTCCGTGGTCCAACGTGATGGCCAACCCGCGCCTGGGCACCGTGGTCAGCGAAAGCGCGCCGGGCTACACCTGGTTCGACAACGCGCACGAGTTCCGGCTCACCCCGTGGCACAACGACCCGGTCGCCGATACCGGCGGCGAAGCCTTCTACCTGCGCGATGAGGAAACCGGCCGGGTGTGGTCGCCGATGCCCCTGCCGCGGCGTGGACGCGGCGCCTACCGCACCCGCCACGGTTTCGGCTACAGCGTGTACGAGCACGTGGAGGATGGCATCGCCAGCGAGTTGTGGGTGTACGTGGCCCTGGAGGAGGCGGTGAAGTTCTCGGTGCTGAAACTGCGCAACCTGAGCGGGCGCGCACGGCGGCTGTCGGCCACCGGCTACGTGGAATGGGTGCTGGGCGACCTGCGGGTGAAGTCGCAGATGCACGTAATCAGCGAAGTGGACAGCGGCAATGGCGTGCTCGCCGCGCGCAACCCGTACAACACCGAGTTCGCCGGCCGCGTCGCCTTCTTCGATGTCGATGCGGAGGCGCGCAGTTTCACCGCCGACCGCACCGAATTCATCGGCCGCAACGGCAGCCTTGGCGATCCGGCGGCGTTGCAGCGCGAACGCCTGTCGGGCAGGCTCGGGGTAGGACTGGATCCGTGCGCGGCGATCCAGGTGCCGGTGGCGCTGGGCGTCGGCGAAAGTTACGAGACGGTGTTCCGCCTGGGCATCGGCACGGATTACCGCGCCGCGATGCAACTGGCCCAGCGGGTCAAGGGCGCGGGCGTGGCGCACGACGCGCTGGACGCGGTGCGCATCCACTGGCTGGACACGCTGGGCACGGTGCGGGTCACCACCCCGGACCCGGGCGTGGACGTGATGGCCAATGGCTGGCTGTTGTACCAGACCCTGGCCTGCCGCTACGTGGCACGCAGCGGTTATTACCAGTCCGGCGGCGCGTTCGGTTTCCGCGACCAGTTGCAGGACACCATGGCCACGGTGCATGCGAAGCCGGCGCTGACCCGCGAGCACCTGCTGCTGAGCGCGGCTCACCAGTTCCCGCAAGGCGATGTGTTGCACTGGTGGCATCCGCCACAAGGGCGTGGCGTGCGCACGCGCTGTTCGGACGATTACCTGTGGCTGCCGCTGGCCGCGTGCCGCTACCTGCAGGTCACGGGCGACCTCGGGGTGATGGACGAACGCGTACGCTACATCGAAGGACGCCTGGTCAACCCGGACGAGGAGTCGTACTACGACCTGCCCGTCGCCTCCAGCCTGCAGCAGTCGTTCTACGACCATTGCGCGCTGGCGCTGAAACGCGGCACGGAACTGCTGGGCGAACGCGGCCTGCCGCTGATCGGCACCGGCGACTGGAACGACGGCATGAACCGCGTCGGCGAGGCTGGCAAGGGCGAGAGCGTATGGCTGGGTTTCTTCCTGTTCGACGTGCTGGTGCGTTTCGGCGACATCGCGCTGGCGCGCGGCGACGAAGCCTTTTCCACCTATTGCGCGGATTCCGCGCAGCGCCTGCGTGAAAACCTGGAAGCGCATGCCTGGGACGGCGAGTGGTATCGCCGCGCGTGGTTCGACGATGGCACCCCGCTCGGGTCCACGCAAAGCGATGAGTGCCGGATCGATTCCATTTCGCAAAGCTGGTCGGTGTTGTCCGGCGCGGCGGACCCGGCGCGCGCTCGGCAGGCGATGGCGTCGCTGGACAAGTACCTGGTGAAGCGCGAGGCGGGTTTGATCCAGTTGCTTGACCCGCCCTTCGACAAGACCACCAAGGACCCCGGCTACATCCGCGGCTACGTGCCCGGCGTGCGCGAGAACGGCGGCCAGTACACGCATGCGGCGGTGTGGTCGGCGATGGCCTTCGCCCACCTCGGCGATCGCGAACGCGCCTGGGAGCTGGCGGGCATGATCAATCCGGTCCACCACGCGCAGGATGCCGCGGCCGCCGCGTTGTACAAGGTGGAGCCGTACGTGCTCGCGGCCGATGTGTACGGCGTGGCGCCGCATACCGGGCGCGGCGGCTGGACCTGGTACACCGGTTCGGCTGGCTGGATGTACCGCTTGTTGACCGAATCGCTGCTCGGTTTGCAGCGCACCGGCGATACCCTGCGGCTGCAGCCCTGCATTCCCGCGGAGTGGCCGGAATACCGCCTGCAGTATCGCTACGGCGAGAGCATGTACCTGATCGTGGTCAAGCAGACCGAGGGCGGTTCCACCATTTTGCGCGTGGACGGATCCGAGCAGGCCGGATTCCAGTTCAAGCTGGTCGACGACCAGTCCATCCACCACGTCGAGGCGCACTGGCCGCGTCCGCCCGCATGACCGCGCGCGAACAACTGGACGCCGAACTCGATCACCTGGAATCGATGCTGCCGGTGTGGCGCGAGAAGCTGCGCCACGAAGCGCAGTTCTGGCCGCAGTTCAATGCGCTATCCGAAGAAATACTGATGCGTGCCGATCCGGC
>JAKFDG010000555.1:0-1743 GCA_036677285.1 Pseudoxanthomonas sp. | reverse complement strand
GGACCGCATCGAGGCCGCGTACGGCCGATCCAACCTGGACAGACTCGCGGCGCTCAAGCGCAAGTACGACCCCGAAAACTTCTTCCGCCACACAAAGAGTGTCTCTGGTTGAACTCACCGACTTGACCAACTTGATCGACGTTCTGCTTGTGCCGCGCGCGGCACACGACAGCGATGCCGCGTTTGACAGTGACGTGCCCGGAGCGTGAGGTGCCGCCTGGAGATTCAGGTCTGCACCTTGTGTCCCCGCTGCTTTCGGCGTGCCGGTGCGGCCTGCAGCCCCTTGCCTGGCGATGCCTGCTGTGTCGCAACCCACTCGTCGAGCGCGTCGAGCAACACGCGCACGCGCGCAGGCACCATGCGGTTGCCCGGCATCACAGCGTGGATGGGCATCGAGGGCGGCCGGTGCTGCGGCAGGACCTCGATCAATCGGCCGGCGGCGACAGCGTCGGCGACCATGTAGTCGGGCACCTGGGCCAGGCCGAGCCCAAGAACGGCGGCCTGCACCATGGCCTCGCCATCGTTGAAACGCGTACCCTGCGCCGGCTGCAACGCCACTGTGCGCCCCTTCACGCTGAACTGCTGAGGCCTGTCGCGGCCGCTGCCCGGCATCCGAAACAGGATGTGCCGGTGGGCGGCCAGATCCTCCAGGACGCGCGGTGTGCCGTGGCGGCTCAGGTACGACGGCGCAGCCACAAGCATGAGCTGCTGGCTGGCAAAGCGGCGCGCCACCAGGGTCGAATCCTGCAGGTCACCCACGCGGACAGCTACGTCGATGCCGTCCTTCACCATGTCGACGAAGGCGTCCGACAAGCGGACGTCGAGTTCCAGGCCCGGATGCTGCTGTACCAACCGGGCCAGCAAGGGCAGCATGACTTTGCGCCCGAACACGATGGGCATGTCGATGCGCAGCGTGCCACTGGGCGCGGCCCGCGCGCCTGCGGCTTCGGACTGCAATTCCTCCAACTCGGCCAGCACGCGCTGGCAGCGCTGGAACAGCCGCTCGCCGTCGCCGGTGAGGCTCACCTGCCGCGTGGTGCGATGGAACAGCCGCAGCCCGAGGGTCGTCTCGAGCCGCGCCACCGCCTTGGCGAGCGTCGAGGGTGCGGTGCCCAACTCACGCGCGGCGGCCGCGAAGCCGCCTCGCTTGGCAGTTTCTGAGAAGGCCAGGAGCGGCTGCAGCCCGTGCATGGTGTCTGGATTGAGGAAGTTATTTCCTCAATGTTACTCCTTTGCCGCATCTTCTCCTTCGGTCCGATCGTTGGAATACTGGCGACGTCCGTGGCGCCGCGGGCATCGCAACCGATCAAACCACCAACTTACCTCTCTGGAGTCGCCATGTACGTGATCGAACAATCCCGCCCGAGCCCCGCGCCCATCCCCGGCGTTGCACATGCCACCTGGGCCGGCCAGGACGAAGGCCTGAAGCAGATATCCATCTGGCGCCAGACGCTTGCGCCCGGGGCCGCCACACCGCCGCACCACCACGATTGCGACGAGGTCGTGCTGTGCCAGTCCGGTTGGGGCGAACTGCACGTCGATGGACAAGTGCACAAGTTCACCGCCGACTGCACGCTCGTGCTGCCTCGTGGTAGCGCGCACCAGATCTTCAGTCTTGGCCCCATGCCGCTAGAAATCATCGGCGTGTTCGGCGCAACGCCCGTCGGCACCTTTCTTCCCGACGGTGAAGCGCTCGCCTTGCCGTGGCGCAGTTGAACGAATTGCGCAGCCTGTAGTGCGAGC
>JAKFDG010000554.1:0-7490 GCA_036677285.1 Pseudoxanthomonas sp. | reverse complement strand
GACGCCCGCGAAGTCGAGCGCAAGAAGGTCGGCCTGCACAAGGCACGCCGCGCCACCCAGTTCTCGAAGCGTTAATCGTCCAGGTTCTACAAAGCGTTCTGGTTTTACGAAGTATCTGTTGCCCCGTCGCCAAGCGGTAAGGCACCTGACTCTGACTCAGGCATTCGGTGGTTCGAATCCATCCGGGGCAGCCACTTCAAGGTCGAAAGTCGTCGCCGGGGCAGGCAACACGCCCTGGCAGCAGAAGCCCGCCCCGTGCGGGTTTTTGCGTTTCTGGCTAGGCGCATTGCAGGGAGTGAATTGAAAGATGGTCGCCACCTTCCTTCCCCCTTTCGTCGAAACCGAAGCGTTGCTTCCCCAGTTGCGCGAACGCGGCTACGCCGTGCTGGCGCCGGCCAGCGTGGACGCCCTGTGCGGATTGGCTGCGCGGGCGCTGGATCAGCTGAAGGCGGGTTGGAACGATCTGCAGCCGGATCGTTACCTCAAGGACGGCGGCAACTACCGCAAGCGCCGCCATTCCTGCTTCGTGCTCGACCACGGCAACCTGACCCTGGCCGCGCATCGCGCGCACTGGCAATCGCAGGAATACAACGCCCTGCATGGCGGCATGCGCCGCTGGTTCGAGCCGATGCCGGAAGCCACCATCGTCCATCCTGCCTGGAGCCGGTTGCTGCAGGGCCTGGGCGAAGTGTGCACGGCCTTGAAAGGCGAACAGCCCTGGTACGTGGAAGCGCACCAGTTCCGCATCGACACCGCCGACGGCATCGGCCGTCCCACCCCGGAGGGCGCGCACCGGGATGGCGTGGATTTCGTCGCAGTGCTGCTGGTCGATCGCCATGGCATCAGCGGTGGGGAAACCCGGGTGTTCGACGCCGCCGGCCCGGATGGACAGCGTTTCACCCTGACCGAGCCCTGGACCCTCATGTTGCTCGACGACGCGCGGGTGATCCATGAATCCACGCCGATCCAGCCATTGGGGGAATACGGCTATCGCGACACGCTGGTGCTGACCTATCGCGCCGGAAATTTCCAGGGAGATGATTGATTCCCTGCGCAGGCCCGCGACCCGGGCCCGGCAGGCAGCCTTGTTAAACTAGGCGATCAAGTCCATCGGATACCTGCCATGAAACTCGGTTCGCTGAAGGAAGGAGGCCGCGACGGCACCCTCATCGTCGTGTCGCGAGACCTCACGCGCGCGGTACGCGCCACCGGGATCGCCGCGACGCTGCAGTCCGCGCTCGAGGATTGGTCCAACCTCGCGCCGCGTCTGAACGCATTGTCCGAATCGCTCAACGCCGGCGATGCCGATGGCGTGTTCGATGTCGATTTCCACGCACTGGCCGCGCCTTTGCCGCGCGCCTACGAGTTCGTCGACGGCAGCGCCTACCTGCCGCACGTGGAGCGTGTGCGCCGCGCCCGCGGCGCCGAGGTGCCGGAGAGTTTCTACACCGATCCGCTGATGTACCAGGCCACCAGCGCCGGCTTCCTTGGTCCGGGCGACGCGGTGCGCGTGGTCAGCGAGGAATACGGCATCGACCTGGAAGCGGAGATCGTGGTGATCACCGACGACGTGCCGATGGCGGTCACGCCGGAGCAGGCGGCCGGACACATCCAGCTGGTCGGCCTGGTCAACGACGTGTCGCTGCGCAACCTGATCCCGGCGGAATTGAACAAGGGTTTCGGCTTCCTGCAGTCCAAGCCGCGTTCGGCGCTGTCGCCGGTGTTCGTGACCCCGGACGAGCTCGGCATCGCCTGGCGCGGCAACAAGCTGCACCTGCCGCTGCTGACCCACATCAACGGCGAATGGTTCGGCGCGCCCGAGGCCGGCGTGGACATGCAGTTCGATTTCTCGCAGCTGGTGGCGCACGCGGCCAGGACCCGGCCGTTGTCGGCGGGCACGATCGTCGGTTCCGGCACCATCGCCAACGAGGACACCTCGAAAGGGGCATCCTGCTTCGCGGAACAACGCACCGTGGAGACCCTACGCGACGGCAAGCCGAGCACGCCGTTCATGAAATTCGGCGATGTGGTCCGCATCGAGATGCAGGATGGCGACGGAAAGTCGATTTTCGGGGCCATCGAGCAACGGATCGAACAGCAATCCTTGCCCTGAACCGCCGGCCGGGCGCATAAATGGGCCAGGCGGTAGTCAGGTCCGGACCCATGCGCGATAACCTCAGTGGACAGTGGCGAACGGCTTGGGGAGGCTGGCATGGGTGAACAACTGCGTCTGTATTCGTATTGGCGGTCCAGCGCCGCCTATCGCGTGCGTATCGGCCTCAACCTGAAGGGCCTGGGCTACGAAACCCTGCCCGTGCACCTGGTGCGCGACGGCGGGGAGCAGCACCGTGATGAATACGCGGCGATGAACCCGCAACGCCTAGTGCCGACGCTGATGCACGGTGATCGCATCATTCGCCAGTCGCTGGCGATCCTGGAATACCTCGATGAAGCCTGGACTTCGCCGCGCCTGCTGCCGATGACGGCGCGAGACCGCGCCCGGGTACGAGGCCTGGCGCAACTGGTCGCCAGCGACATCCATCCCCTCAACAACCTGCGCGTGCTGCGCTACTTCGAAAACAGCTGGCACATATCCCAATCGCGGCGCGACGAGTGGGCCAGGCACTGGATCGTCGAAGGCTTCGCCGCGATGGAGGCACTGCTGCACGGCGATCCGGCGACGGGGACCTTCTGCCATGGGCAGGTTCCCGGGCTGGCGGATTGCTGCCTGGTGCCGCAGGTCTTCAATGCGCGGCGTTTCGGCGTGGATATGGCGGCCTTCCCGACCATTTCGCGGATCGAGGCCGCGTGCCTGGAGCTGCCCGCGTTCATCGATGCGCACCCCGAGCAGCAACCCGACGCGCAGCAAGCGGTCTGAAACGCGACCTCAGCCGAAACCCTGGGTGATCCGCGGGGAAGCCGACCCGGCGGCGGTGTCGTAATCGGCATAAGGGTCGTGCTCGCCCTCGCTGCCTTCGGAGAGGCGGAACTTCAGGGCCAGGCCGTCGCGCGAGTCGGCGGCGCGCAGCGCCTCCTCCTGCTCGATGCGCCCTTCCTTGACCATGCGGAACAGGCACTGGTCGAACGACTCCATGCCTTCCTCCAGCGAGGCTTCCATCGCCGCCTTGATCTCGTGCACCTGGCCGCGGCGCAGCAGGTCGCGGATCATCGGCGTGTTGATCAGCACTTCCGCCGCCGGCAGCCGGCGCCCGTCAGGTCCCTTGACCAGACGCTGCGAGACCACTGCGCGCAAGTTCAGCGCCAGGTTCATCAGCACGTTCTTGTGCGCGGTTTCCGGGAAGAAGTTGAGGATACGCTCGATGGTCTGGTCGGCGTTGTTGGAGTGCAGGGTGGCCAGGCACAGGTGCCCGGTCTCGGCGAAGGCGATCGCCGCTTCCATGGTGGTCGCATCCAGGATCTCGCCGATCAGGATCACGTCCGGTGCCTCGCGCATCGCGTTCTTCAATGCGTTGTGGAAGGCATGCGTGTCCAGGCCGACTTCGCGCTGGTTGACGATCGACTGCTTGTGCTTGTGCAGGTATTCGATCGGATCCTCGATGGTGAGGATGTGGCCGGTGACGCTGCTGTTGCGGTGGTCGATCATCGAGGCCAGCGAGGTGGACTTGCCCGAGCCGGTGGAACCGACCAGCAGCACCAGGCCGCGCGGGGTCATGATGATGTCCTTCAGCACCTGCGGCAGGTTCAGTTCCTCGATCGACGGAATGATGCTGCGGATGGCGCGGATCACCATGCCGACTTCGCCGCGCTGCTTGAACACGTTTATGCGGAAGCGGCCGGCGTCCTGCAGGGCCAGGGCCATGTTCAGCTCCAGTTCGCGCTCGAAGATCGGCACCTGGCCTTCGTCCATCAGCGAATAGGCGATCTTCTTGACCATGCCGGCCGGCAGCCCGGTATTGCCCAACGGGTACAGCTTGCCTTCGATCTTGATGTAGACCGGCGCCCCCGTGGTCAGGAACATGTCCGAGGCGTTCTTTTCCGTCATCAGCTTCAGGAAGTAGCCGATATCCATGTGCGATGTTCCCCAACATTGGCGCCGCACCGTTGCAAGTGCGACGCAGGCTTCCGACAATGGCCGCGCATTCCCCTTACGCCACGGCACTCCTAATGCATCTTAGCTTCGCACAATTCCGCCGGATCCTGTGTGTGGTGGTTGGCGTATCCGCGCTCGCATCCGCCGCGCCAATGTACGCCCAAACCGCGCCGCCGCCGGAACTGGCTGTGGCCCAGCAGGCAGTGAACCGTGCCGACCAGGCGGACGCCGACCAGTACGCGCCAGAGCTCCTGAACTCGGCGCGCCAGGCCCTGGCGCAGGCCCAGGCCGCCACGGCCAGCCGCCGCGACCGCAAGCTGGCGCCGGACCTGGCCCTGCGCGCCACGGTCGATGCCGACCTGGCCCGTGCGCGCAGCGACGAGGCAGTCGCCAACGCGCGCCTGCAGCAGCGCCGTGCGGAAATCGACGAGCTCCAGCGCACCCTCGGCGACGGGGCGGGGCGATGAGGGCCCGCTGGTTCGCCTGGGTATTGTTGCTGGCCTCGCTGCCGGCGCTGTCGGCGGAACGGCCGGAAGTGGTCGCACTCAACCAGCGCTTGTCCGCCTTGCAGGCGGACCCGCAGTGGCTCGAGTTCGCCGCGTACGAGAAATTGCAGGCCCAGCAGGCGGTTGCCGCGCTGGCCAAGGCGCGCAGCCGGCAACGCGAAAGCGCGCTCTATATCGCCGAACGGCGCGTCGAGATCGCCGAGACCGTGGCCCGTGCCGAGTCCGCGCGGCGCGAAGCGGACCGACTGGACCGCACCCGCAGCGAGCTCCTGGTGGAAGCCAGCCGTCGTGACGCGGCGCGCGCGCGCCAGGAAGCCGAGCGCCTGCGCATCCAGGCCCAGATCCGGGCAGAAGAGGCCGAGCATCTGCGCATGGCCGCCGAACTCGAAGCCCTGGCCCGCCAGGACGCCGAGGACACCCTGACCTCGGTCGCCGGCCAGCAGACCGCGCGCCTGAGCGCCGCACGCCAGAAGGAAGCCCAGCTGGCGCGCCAGGAGGCCGAACTGATGTCCGGCGCCAAGTTGCCTGCCTCGAAGTTCGACAGCCGGGGCGAGATCTTTACCTTGGGCGGCAATGCGTTCAATCCAGGCCAGGCCCAGCTGTCTGCTGCGGGCGCGTCCAGCGTTTCCGCCCTGGCGGCCTATCTGCAGGCCAACCCGGGGGCGAAGGCCCGGATCGAGGGCTATGGCGACTCCCAGACTCCCGGCCAGCGGCGTGCCGACGCGGTCCGCGATGCCCTGCTGGCCGCGGGCGTGCCCAGGGCCCGCCTGCAAACGGCCGGCAAGGGCGAAGGCAGCCGCAGCCGTGCCGTGGAAGTGATCGTCGCGCTATAGTAAACACAATTAAAACAATGAGTTAAATCATATCGCCTGGGTTTCGGGGCGATCCAGCCTTTCCATCCGGAGTGGGTTTTTTCCTGATCGATCAAGCATTTGTGATGAGGCTTGCCGGGGTCGGTTTCGAGGAGTAGGGTCGTATACCCAAGCGACCCCTGTCGCTTGGCTCACCGAAGGATCGAGCCGATGACGCTGCCCCACACCCCCGAGGAGACCGCTGCTGGCTGCCAAGCCCATGCGGACACCCTCGATGGATGTGTCCGCCGTCATGACCCGATGCTCCGCTCCCAAGCCAACGCCCCGTGCCTGTGAAGGCCGGGGCGTTCGTGTTTCCGCTGAAGGAGGTTACGAAATGTTCGAAGGACAACCGCAGACCGAAATCGACGCAATGATCAAGACCGACCCGGAGTTCAAGCAGCTGTACCAGCGCCATCGCGAACTGGATAAGAAGGTGACCGATGCCGAGCTGGGCGTGCTGCCCATCGACGACACCACTCTGGGTCGGATGAAGCGCGAAAAACTCGCCGCCAAAGAACGACTTATACGAATTTACGACGCCAAGCCGCACTGACGTCCGCCCAGGTTCCATTGTCGCGGGCGGCGACGACCTCCTCGTCGGCCGTCGCCGTCCGCGTCACTCGATTGCACAAGAACAAAGCCCGCGAATCGCATCGCGGGCTTTTTCATTTTCTGCGGGCGGCCATGGCAAGGCTTCTGCGTCCGGTCGCCGGGCCGGGCCGGCGATGCGATAATTCCGGCTTCCCACGCTGCATGCGAGCGCACGACCGGCATGACCACTTATTCATCGGTACTGGAATTGATCGGCGACACCCCGATCGTCAAGGCCCAGCGCCTGGATGCGGGGGTGTGCGAGCTGTACTTCAAGCTGGAGAGCGCCAATCCCGGCGGCTCGATCAAGGACCGCATCGGCCTGTCGATGATCGAGGCCGCCGAACAGCGTGGTGAACTCACGCCGGGCGCGACGCTGGTGGAGGGCACCGCCGGCAACACCGGCATCGGCCTGGCCCTGGTGGCGCAGCAGAAGGGCTACCGCCTGGTGCTGGTGGTGCCCGACAAGATGAGCCGGGAGAAGATCTTCAACCTCAAGGCCATGGGCGCCGAGGTCATCCTGACCCGCTCGGACGTGGCCAAGGGCCACCCGGAGTATTACCAGGATCTCGCGGCGCGCATCGCCAGCGAAACGCCGGGCGCTTATTTCGTCAACCAGTTCGGCAACCCGGACAACCCGGCCGCGCACGAATTCGGCACCGGCCCGGAGATCCTGCGGCAGATGGACGGGCAACTGGATGCCATCGTCTTCGGCTGCGGCAGCTCCGGGACCATGACCGGCCTGTCGCGCGCCTTCGCCGAGCACGCACCCGGCGTGGAGCTGGTGCTGGCGGATCCGGTCGGCTCCATCCTCACCCAGTACATCAACGAAGGCACCCTCAGCGAGAAATCCGGCAGCTGGATGGTGGAAGGCATCGGCGAGGATTTCCTGCCGCAGATCTCCGACTTCACCCGGGTGAAGAAGGCCTATTCCATTTCCGACAAGGAAAGCTTCCTGACCGCGCGCGAGTTGCTGGCCAAGGAGGGCATCCTCGGCGGCTCCTCGACCGGCACCCTGCTGGCCGCGGCGCTGAAGTACTGCAAGGAACAGACCACGCCGAAGAAAGTGCTGGTGTTCGTCTGCGATACCGGCAACAAGTATTTGTCGAAGATGTACAACGATTACTGGATGCTGGACAACGGCTTCATCGAACGTCCGCAACAGGGCGACCTGCGCGACCTGATCCTGCGCCCGTACAGCCAGAAGGACACGGTGGTGGTTGGTCCCGCCGACCTGCTCACCACCGCCTACCAGCGGATGAAGCTGTACGACGTCTCGCAGCTGCCGGTGATGGAAGGCGAGAAGCTGGTCGGCATCGTCGATGAAAGCGACGTGCTGCTGCACGTGTACGGTGACGAGGATCGCTTCCGCGACCCGGTGTCCACGGCCATGGTCAGCAAGCTGGACCGGCTGGACGTGAAATCGCCGATCGAGGCCCTGCTGCCGGTGTTCGACCGCGGCCAGGTCGCCATCGTCACCGACGGCGA
>JAKFDG010000553.1:0-2085 GCA_036677285.1 Pseudoxanthomonas sp. | reverse complement strand
TGCTTCCCTGCGGCGTGCTGGCCGCGCTGGCCGCGGAAACCCCGGCGCTGCCGGACCTTTCCAGTTGGGACAACGTCCGCGCGCAGTTCGCGCTGGATCCGTCCTGGCTGCACTTCGCCAGCTTCTTCATCGCCAGCCATCCGGCGCCGGTGCGCGACGCGATCGAGGCCTATCGCCGCGCGATGGATCGCAATCCGTTCCAGGTGATCGAGCACGGCATGTTCGAAGGCGACGAGCACAACGTGCCGCTGCAGGTGCAACGCGAGATCGCCACCTACCTGGGCGGCCAAGCCGAGGACGTCTGCCTGACCCGCAGCACCACCGAGGGCCTGGCGCTGGTCTACCACGGCCTGCCGTTGCAACCCGGCGACGAAGTGCTGTGCACCACCCACGACCATTACTCGCACCATGAATCGGCGCGCCTGGCCACGCTGCGCGCCGGCGCCAGCCTGCGCAAGATCGTGCTGTTCGAAGACGCCGCCACGGCCACCACCGAGAGCATCATCGACCGCCTGCTCAAGGGTATCGGTCCGCACACGCGCGTGGTCGGCCTGACCTGGGTGCATTCCAGCAGCGGCATCCGCCTGCCGATCCGCGAGATCACCGCGGCGTTACGCGCACGCAGCGGACCGCCGGTATTGCTGGTGGTCGACGGCGTGCACGGCATCGGCGCGGCGGATGAAACCATCGCCACGATGGGCTGCGATTACTTCTGCGCCGGCACCCACAAATGGATGTTCGGCCCGCGCGGCACCGGCCTGGTCTGGGCCAATGCCGACAATTGGGCGCGCCTGCGACCGACCATTCCCAACTTCAGCGAGCTCGAGAGTTATGACGCGTGGACGCAGGACCGCGCGCCCGCCGGCCCCAACAACGCCAGCCGCATGACCCCGGGCGGCTTCCACGCCTTCGAACACCAGTGGGCCAACGCCGCCGCGTTCCGCATGCACACGCAGATGGGACGCGACCGCGTCGCCGCACGCATCCGCAGCCTCAACGACCAGCTCAAGGCCGGATTGGCGCAGAACCCGAAGGTGAAGATGCACACGCCGAGATCCGGCGATCTTTCCGCCGGCCTGGTGGCGTTCGAAGTCGATGGCATCGCGCCCGCCGACGTGGTCAAGCGATTGCTGGAAAAACGCATCATCGCCAGCACCAGTCCTTACGCCGTCACCTATGCCCGCCTTGCCCCGAGCCTGGTCAACACACCGGAGGAAGTAGAGCGCGCAGTGCGTGCGGTGCGCGAACTTTCGGGCTGAGGTCGTCTGCCGCGCAGCGGACTCCACCCGCACAGGCGTGGCGAACGATTTTCGTGTGCGGTGAGGCCCGGCGTTACCATGGTGGACTCCGTTCCCACCTGTCCGCCGTACGGACCGCCGCATGCCCTACCTCGAACTCTCCCTCCGTTGCAGCGAATCCGACCAGCCGCGTTATGAAAATGCGCTGGAAGACGTCGGCGCGCTCTCGGTCACGCTGCTCGACGCCGATGCCGATACCAGCAACGAGCACGCCATCCTCGAACCCGGCGTCGGCCAGACCCCGCTGTGGCACGCGCTGGTGCTGACCGCGCTGTTTCCGGCGGAAACCAATGCGCTGGCGTTGCTGGCCGCGCTGGAATCGTTCGACCCCGGCCTGGACTGGACCACGGCGGGTTTCCGCGCGGTGGACGACGAGGACTGGGAACGCGCGTGGATGGATCAGTATGTGCCGCTGCGCTTCGGTACGCGCACTTTCATCGTGCCGTGGAATCACGCACTTCCGGAAGAAGCGGACACTCCCGATGCGGCAGTCGTTCGTCTTGATCCTGGCCTGGCCTTCGGCTCCGGCACCCATCCCACCACCGCGCTGTGCCTGCGCTGGCTCGACCAACTGGCGGAGGAAGGAAAACTGCGCGATTCGACGGTGCTCGATTTCGGCTGCGGTTCCGGCATTCTCGCCCTCGCCGCACTCAAGCTGGGCGCAGCGCGCGCGGTCGGCGTCGACAACGATCCGCAGGCCCTGATCGCCAGCTTCGACAACGCCGAGCGCAATGGCGTCGGCGATCGGCTCGCCGTGCATCTGCCTGCGGACGAGCCGCCGGCCACC
>JAKFDG010000552.1:0-2085 GCA_036677285.1 Pseudoxanthomonas sp. | reverse complement strand
GGCGAAATACTCGGCATCGCCGGCGTGTCAGGCAACGGCCAGCGCGAGCTGGTCGAGGCGCTGGTCGGCCAGCGCGAGCGCGCCGGCGGCCAGGTGCGGGTCATGGGGCAACCGTATGCGGCGACGCGTGACGAGAACCACCAGCTCAAGGTGCGCAGCCTGCCGGAGGAGCCGCTGCGCAATGCCTGCGTCGGCGATCTCAGCGTGGCAGAAAACATGGCGCTGCGCGACTTCGACCGCGCGCCGTTGTGCCAGGGCGGTCGCCTGCGCTTTGGCCAATGGCGCAGCCGTGCGCGCGAGTGGATCACTGGCTACGGCATCAAGACCCAGGGCGAGAACGCGCCGATTCGCAGCCTGTCCGGCGGCAATGTGCAGCGCGCGGTGCTGGCGCGCGAATTGAACGGCGAGATCAATGTGCTGATCGCGGCCAACCCGGTGTTCGGCCTGGACTTCGCCGCCGTGAAGGAAATCCACGGCCGTATCCTGGGTGTGCGCGAGCAGGGCGGCGCCGTGCTGCTGATCAGCGAGGACCTTGACGAGCTGCTGGAGCTGGCCGACCGCATCGTCGTCATGAGCGAAGGGCGCATCGTTTTCGAAACGCCGGCCGCCAGCGCAGAGCGTCATGTGCTGGGGGCGCACATGGGGGGTGGCCACCATGCTCCAGAGGCCGAAGCCCTCACCCCAACCCTCTCCCACAGGGAGAGGGAGGAGGCTGGCGCATGACCGCATGCTCCCGGCTTTATCCCCTCTTCCGTTGGGAGAGGGCGAGTGTGAATTTGAATTTGAATTTGAGGGCAATCGCATGATCGAAATCAACGCCAATCCATTTCCCTACGCCTTCGATCCTGCCCACACGGCCCTGGTGATCATCGACATGCAGCGCGACTTCATCGAGCCCGGCGGCTTCGGCGAAAGTCTGGGCAATGACGTGGCGCTGCTGGCCGCCATCGTGCCGGCCTGCCAGGCCGTGCTCAAGGCCTGGCGCGATGTCGGGGGGCTGGTGGTCCACACGCGCGAAGCCCATCGCACAGATCTGTCGGACTGCCCGCCCGCCAAGCGCAGTCGCGGCAACCCCCGGATGCGCATCGGTGACCACGGCCCGATGGGCCGCATCCTGGTGGCCGGCGAGCCAGGCAACCAGATCGTTGCCGAACTCGCGCCGTGGGCTGACGAGATCGTGCTGGACAAGCCCGGCAAGGGCGCGTTTTATGCAACGCCGCTGCACGACATGCTGCAGGAGTCGCATGTCACGCACCTGGTGTTCATGGGCGTGACCACCGAGGTTTGCGTGCAGACCTCCATGCGCGAAGCCAACGACCGCGGCTATGACTGCCTGCTGCTGGAAGACTGCACCGAGAGCTACTTTGCGCAGTTCAAGGCGGCAGCGCTGGACATGATGCGGGCCCAGGACGCCATCGTCGGCTGGACCGCCACCAGCGGCCAGTTGCTGGCAGCCCTGGCTGCACGGCAACACTGATAGAGTTCTCTTGTGCAGACCGTAGCCCACCCTTCCAGGATTTTGCCCGCCGTTGTCGTCCATCGCTCGCGCGCCGACGAGGCCTATGCGCAACTGAAAAGCGACATTGCCGAATTCAGGCTGGTCCCGGGCGACCGCTTCACCGAAAGCGATGTGAGCGAGCGCCTGGGCGTGTCGCGCACGCCGGTGCGCCAGGCGCTGTTCCGGTTGCAGCAGGAAGGCTTTGTCGAAGTGCTGTTTCGCAGCGGCTGGCGCGTGCTGCCGTTTGATTTTGATCAGTTCGAACAGCTCTACGACCTGCGCATGGTGCTGGAAACCACGGCGGTCCAACGCCTGTGTACCGGCAGCCAGCAGGTGGACCTCGCTTTGCTCGATGCACTGGCCGCGATCTGGCTGGTGCCGCCGTCCGAGCGCAGCAGCGACAGGGTGCAGGTGGCCGAGTGGGATGAAGCCTTTCACTGCGCGCTGGTGGCGGCGGCCGGCAATGCCGAAATGGCCCGCGTGCACCGCGACGTGACCGACCGCATCCGCATCATCCGCCGGCTCGATTTCATCAAACAGCCGCGCATTGATGCCACCTACGACGAGCACGCCAAGATTCTCAAGGC
>JAKFDG010000551.1:0-2805 GCA_036677285.1 Pseudoxanthomonas sp. | reverse complement strand
GCGTTCGGCCACGAACAGGGTGTCACCGAACACGGCGATGCCGTTGGGTCGGTTGAACTGTTGCGGGCCGCTGCCCCGGCTGCCAACGTTGCGCAGGCGCTGGCCGGTTTCGGCGTCGTACACGGCCAGGTTGTGGCCGGACTTGCCGGTGGCGATCAGCCAGGCATGGCCATCCTCGGTGGGCCAGACGGCCAGCGAGTCGAGTTCATCGGCGGCATTGTCGGTGGAGACCCAGGCTTCGGGGATGACCGCGTCCACCGCAACCCTGGCCTTGGGGGCGTCGGGCGCGGAGGTGGAGGGTCGGGTAGTGGCGCAACCCCCAAGCAAGGCCAGGCAGAAGCTGCCGATCAATAATTTTCGCGTCATTTGCTAATTATGCGTTAAGCCTGCCGTTGCTCGCGACCCTGCGGATAAATTATTTATCGCTTCATCCGAATAAAGAGATTGACACGACGGAAAACCGCTGGCAAGCTGGCTCCACCATCGAGACCGGCAGAGGGACAGGCCCAATGAAGCCGGGGCAGCCAGGTGGCGCGCAAGCGCCGCCCAGGTGCCAAATCCTGCGGGGACCCAGCGTCTGCCGGAAGATGGTTCGTACCGTGCCAACGCACGGCGAACGCGAGCTCCGCGAAGCTCGATGGTTGTAGTCCAAGTTCCCAATACTGGATACCGCCATGAGCCTCGCCAACACCGCACTGCACGTCGTCCCTGCAAGCGTTCCCGCATATGTCTACGAACCGTCGACGGTCGCCGACTCCGTGCCCGCGCTGCGTGGCGAGATCACCATTGAATTGACTCTGCGGCATGCCGGTCCGCGCCGGGTGAACTTGCGCTACGAATTGCTGGGCGCGGCCGGATTGCCGGTGGTGTTCGTGGCCGGCGGCATTTCCGCGCACCGGCACGTGGTCGCCAGCGAGGCCTTCCCGGAAACCGGCTGGGCGAATGCGCTGGCGGGCGCGACACGCGCGCTGGATCCGGCACGCCGACGCCTGCTCGCCATCGACTACATCGGCGCCGACGGCGCGTTGGACGTGCCGCTGGAAACCGCCGACCAGGCCGATGCCATCTCGCAGCTTCTCGACGCGTTGCGCATCGATCGCCTGCATGCCTTCGTCGGCTATTCCTACGGCGCGCTGGTCGGTTTGCAGTTGGCCGCGCGCCATCCCGCGCGCCTGCGCACGCTGGTGGCGGTGAGCGGCACCCATCGCGCGCATCCGTATGCGGCGGCGTGGCGCGCGCTGCAACGCAAGGCCGTGGCGCTGGGCCAGCTGCAATGCGCCGACGCACAGGGACTGTCGCTGGCGCGCCAGTTCGCGATGCTGAGCTACCGCACCCCGGAGGAATTCGGTGAACGCTTCGACGTCGCGCCGGAAATCATCAACGGCCGCGTGCGCTGCGCCGCCGAGGACTACCTCGACGCCGCCGGCGCCCAGTACGTGGCGCGCACCCCGGTCACTGCCTACCTGCGCCTGTCCGAATCCATCGACCTGCATCGCATCGATCCGGCGCATGTCGCCGTGCCTACGGTAGTGGTGGCGGTTGAAGGCGATCGCCTGGTGCCGCTGGCCGATTCGGTGGCGCTGGTCGAAGGACTTGGCACCCGCGGCCAGCTGCGCGTGCTGCGCTCGCCCTACGGCCACGACGCCTTCCTCAAGGAAACCGATCGCATCGACGCCATCCTCGTCGCCGCCCTGCGCGACACGAACCAGAAATAAATTGGAGAAACTGCATGAGCCGCAACAACGAAACCGATAGCGACATAGCGTGTAGTTCCGCCACCGCCGCGGTGCGCGCCGGCATCGATCGTGACGTCGCCTACGGCGCAGTCACGCCACCGATCGTGCTGTCTTCCAATTTCAGCTTCGACGGATTCGGCAACAAGCGCCAGTACGACTACACCCGCAGTGGCAATCCGACTCGCGACCTGCTGGCCGATGCGCTGGCGGAGCTGGAAGGCGGTCATGGCGCGGTGGTCACTTCCACCGGGATGGCCGCGATCACCCTGGTATTGAATGCGTTGCTGGAACCGGGCGATCGCCTGGTCGTTCCGCACGATGCCTATGGCGGCAGCTGGCGTCTGTTCAACGCGCTGGCGAAGAAGGGCCATTTCGACCTGATCACCGCCGACCTGACCGATCCGCGTTCGCTGGCCGACGCGCTGGCGCAGTCGCCGAAGCTGGTGCTGATCGAAACCCCCTCCAACCCGTTGCTGCGCATCACCGACCTGCGCTTCGTCATCGAGGCGGCGAAGAAGGCCGGCGCGATCACGGTGGTGGACAACACGTTCCTGTCGCCGGCATTGCAGAAGCCGATCGAATTCGGCGCCGACCTGGTGCTGCATTCCACCACCAAGTACATCAACGGCCACAGCGACGTGGTTGGCGGCGCGGTGGTCGCGCGCGATGCGGAAACCCATGAAAAACTGGTGTGGTGGGCCAACGCGCTGGGCATCACTGGTTCGCCGTTCGACAGCTTCCTGACCCTGCGCGGATTGCGCACGCTGGACGCGCGCCTGCGCGTGCACCAGGAAAACGCCACCGCCATCGCCACATTGCTGGACGAGCATCCGGCGGTGTCGAAGGTCTATTTCCCGGGCCTGGCCTCGCATCCCGGCCATGCCGTAGCCGCACGCCAGCAGAAGGGTTTCGGCGCGATGCTCAGCGTCGAGTTGCATGGCGGAGAAGCCGCGGTACGCGCCTTCGTCGATGGATTGAAATACTTCACCCTGGCCGAATCGCTGGGCGGCGTGGAAAGCCTGATCGCGCATCCGGCGTCGATGACGCATGCGGCGATGACCGCGGAAGC
>JAKFDG010000550.1:0-17584 GCA_036677285.1 Pseudoxanthomonas sp. | reverse complement strand
ATCTACACGGTGGCCGCGGTGATCTCGGTGTTCTTCGTGCTCAAGTACGTGTACGAAACCAAGGGCCGGGAACTGGAACAGATGGAAGGCTGAAGCAGCGATGCCGGGTGCGAGTGGATCATCTGCAGTGATGGCGACCGATCGCGTTCCTGTGGAATCGTTCGAATGCCTGTCTGCCGTATCTGCCGATAAAAGACGGTGCAACGTGCGAAGCGCGCAGGCGGTAGCGTTGCGAACCCCGGACTCAGCCCTTCGCCGGCCGTTTCCGCTTGGGCAGCGATGCGACGGAATCGCGGATGACCAGTTGATGCGGGGCCACATGGTCGACCACCATGCGCGTGCTGCGTTCCTTGCGCCGGATGTTGCGCAACAGGATGTCGATGGCCGAGCCGGCCATGTCGGAAATCGGCTGGTGGATGGTGGTCAGTTCCGGCCACACCGTGGTTGCAGCGAGGGTATCGTCAAACCCGACGACCGAGAGATCGCGCGGCACGTCCATGCCCTTGCGATGCGCCACCGAGATCACAGCCGCGGCCATGTCGTCGTTGCTGGCGAAGATCGCGGTCGGCCCGCGGCGGTGCGCCAGCATTTTCTCGCTCGCTTCCAGGCCGGACCGATAAGTGAAGTAGCCCTGTTGCACCAGGGTTTCGTCGTGGGCGATGCCTGCCTCGCTCATTGCGGCCTTGAAACCTTCATAGCGGTGCGCGCTGGCCGTCTGGTTGGGGTGGCCCTTGATGTAGCCGATGCGGGTGTGGCCTTGCGCGATCAGGTGCGCGGTGATTTCCTTGCTGGCCCGGAAATCGTCGATGCGTACACACGAGATCTCGGTGCTGAAACGACCCGAGGCGATCGCAACGACCGGGATGCCGGCGCTGACGAATTCCTTGATCACCGCCCTGGATTCGCACAGCGGTGGGGGCAGGATCACGCCGGCCACGCTCTTGGCGAGGATGCGTGCCGCGCTGCGCTGGTCGTCGACATTGAGGTTGTCCCAAGTATCGATGACCAGTTGCGCGGCGGTGCGCGCGGCGCCGCTCAACGCGCCGACCAACAGTTCGCTCAGGTAGGCCGAGCTGGGGTTGGTGTAGATCAGCGCGATGCGGGTGTGTTGCGCCGCAGCCAGCGAACTGGCCGCCAGGTTGGGGGTATAGCCAAGTTCCCGCACCGCGCGGATGACGTTTTCCCGCGTGGAATCCCGCACTTTACCTTGGTTGTTCACCACTCGCGATACGGTCATCGGCGAAACGCCAGCGAGCAAGGCCACTTCATCGATGGTGACGGCGCGTCCCTTGCGGCGGATCGATTTCTTGGGCTTTTCCAATACTCATACCTTGGCGTTGCTGGCGATCCGGGCGCCGCCACGCGAGTGACGCCTCCATGAGCCGGGGGCCAACCTCAATCGCAGATCAGGGATCAATCGCAGATCAGAGACTGGCATCACGAGTGTGCGAATGGTAACGCTAACAGACAACCACGGCGAGCATGCGGAGGGGTCCGGGGGGCTGGGCGTCGGGCCGCCGCACCCGTGTCTTGAACCGATCCATGGATACTTGCGCGGCGTTGTCGCGGCCATCGCCTGCGGACTAGCGACTTTGCTGGCGATGCTGCCTGCGCATGCCGAAGATGGCTATGAACTCTGGTTGCGCTATCGACAGGTCGATACTGCGCAAGCGGAGAACTACCGCATGCATGCCTCGCAATTGATCGCGGAGCAGGGCACTCCCACCCAGGTCGCCGCGCGCACGGAATTGCTGGACGGTCTGGGCGGCCTGCTTGGGATCGCCCTGCCGGTGGCCGAGACAGTGACCCGAGACGGGGCCATCGTGGTTGGCACCAGCCGCTCGTCCCCATTGGTGGCCCGACTCGGACTGGATCTGGGCGAACTGGGCGCGGAGGGTTATCTGATCCGCAGCATGCTGATAGAGGGTCGTCGCACGACCGTGATTGCGGCGCACGAGGATATTGGCGCCCTCTACGGAGCCTTCCACTTCCTGCGACTGGTCCAGACCGGCCAGTCGCTGGAACGGTTGGATTTGCGCGAATCGCCCCGCCTGAAACTGCGCGTCCTGAACCACTGGGACAACCTGGATGGTCACGTGGAACGCGGTTACGCCGGCGCTTCGATCTGGGACTGGCACAAGCTCCCCGACTACATGGACCCGCGCTACACCGATTACGCGCGCGCCAACGCATCGCTGGGCATCAACGCCACCGTGCTCAACAACGTCAACGCCAATGCCTTGAGCCTGACCCGGGCGTACCTGCGGAAGACCGCGGCGCTGGCCGGCGTTTTCCGCCCTTATGGCATCCGCGTGTTCCTCAGCGCGCGCTTCAGCGCGCCCATGGAGATCGGCGGCCTCGAGACTGCCGACCCGCTGGATCCGGCGGTGCAACGCTGGTGGCGTTCGAAGGCCGATGAGGTCTATCGGACGGTTCCGGATTTCGGTGGATTCCTGGTCAAGGCCAACTCGGAAGGACAACCGGGTCCGCAGGACTATGGCCGCTCGCATGCCGAAGGCGCCAACATGCTGGCTGATGCGCTGGCGCCGCATGGCGGCACGGTGATGTGGCGCGCGTTCGTCTATTCGCCCGAGGAGCCCGACGATCGCGCCAAGCAGGCCTATGCCGAGTTCGTGCCGTTGGATGGCAAGTTCCGCGACAACGTTCTGGTGCAGGTAAAGAACGGCCCGATCGATTTTCAGCCGCGCGAGCCCTTCCATCCGTTGTTCGGCGCTATGCCGAAGACGCCGCTGATGATGGAGTTCCAGATCACCAAGGAGTACCTGGGGTTCGCCACGCATCTGGTGTACCTGGGACCGTTGTACGAAGAAACGCTGAAGTCCGATACCCATGCGCGCGGCGAGGGCTCGACCGTGACCAGGGTCATCGACGGTTCCCTGGGCGGGCACGCGCTGAGCGGCATGGCCGGCGTGGCCAACGTCGGTGCCGACCGCAACTGGAGCGGATCGCATTTCGACCAGGCCAACTGGTACGCATACGGCCGCCTGGCCTGGAATCCTGCCCTGTCGTCGCGCAACATCGCCGAGGAGTGGGTGAGGATGACCTTCTCCAACGATGACCGGTTCGTTGTCCCCGTGGTGGAGATGATGATGGGTTCGCGGCAGGCGGCGGTGGACTACATGATGCCGCTGGGCCTGCATCACCTGATGGCGCGCGGCCACCACTACGGCCCCGGCCCATGGGTGCAAGACGGCCCGCGCGCCGACTGGACGTCGGTCTACTACCATCGGGCCAGCATGCAGGGCATCGGCTTTGACCGTTCCACGCGCGGCAGCAACGCGGTTGCGCAGTATTTTCCGTCGGTCGCGCGCCGATTCGGTGACGTGGAGCGCGTACCGGAAGAATTCCTGTTGTGGTTCCATCATGTTCCGTGGGACTACAAGACGCGCTCGGGCCGTCCTTTGTGGGACGAGCTGGTGCATCGGTATACCCGCGGCGTCGGCTATGTCCACGAGATGCGGAGCATCTGGAAAGGCCTGGTCCCGTATGTGGACCCGGAGCGCCATGCGCAGGTGGACGCGTTCCTCGGGATCCAGGAGAAGGAAGCGCAATGGTGGCGCGACGCCAGCATCGCCTATTTCCAGACTTTCTCGCGCCGCCCGCTGCCGGCCGGTCTCGCGCCGCCCGCGCAATCGCTCGACTACTACGAGGCGTTGGAGTTTCCGAACGCGCCGGGAGACGGGCGATGACCGCCACGACTGGATTGATGCCACGCCATCGACGCGTGCTTGCACGTCTGTTGCTGGTCGCGCCGCTCTGTTGCGGAACAGTCGTGGCCCGCGCAGAAGGCCAGGCCGATGCGCCGTTGCTGCACGCCATGTTCCAGGACCGCGCGGTGTTGCAAAGAGACCAGCCGATCCGGGTCTGGGGCCGCGCGCAACCGGGCCAGGAGGTGCGCATTGCGCTGGCTGGAACCACTGCGCGTGCACGTGCCGATGGAGAGGGACGATGGGAAGTACGGCTGCCATCGCTGAGGGCAGGCGGACCCCATACCCTGACTGCGAGCACTGGCCTGCGCACCCAGACCATCAACGATGTACTGGTCGGCGACGTGTGGCTGTGTTCGGGCCAGTCGAACATGGAGCTGCCGGTCTGGCGTTCGCTGGACGCACATACCGAAATCGCCCGTGCGGCAGGTCCAACGATCCGGCTGCTGACCGTGCCGCAGACGGGCAGCGTGGTTCCTCTGGAGACGTTCCGAAGTCCGGCGCAATGGCGGACCGTGAACCCAGACACGCTGCGCGTCTTCTCGGCGGCCTGCTTCTACTTCGCGCGGGAACTGCAGAAGACCATCGACGTGCCGATGGGCCTGGTCAATGCGGCCTGGGGTGGGTCCCGCATCGAGGCCTGGACAAGCGCAGACGCGTTGCGCACCGGCGGCCAGTACGACGAGCAACTCGATGCGCTGGCGCTGTACGCCCACGACCCGGTTGCCGCGAGCGGTCGCTGGGGAGAAATATGGGGTCGATGGTGGGATCGGCGTGCGGGTGTAGCCGCAGGCGACCAGCCTTGGAGCGCGTCCCATCCGCCGGCGACGCAATGGCGCGAGGCACCACGCGGCCTGGGCGCGTGGGAGCGCTGGGGCGAGCCGGCGCTGGCCGACTACAACGGCATGCTCTGGTACCGCACGACGGTGCGCCTGACCGCAGCACAGGCGGCGCGTGAGGCGCTACTGGAGCTGGGTTCGATCGATGAGATCGACGTGACCTGGGTCAATGGCCGCGCGATCGGCAGCACCTATGGTCCGGGATCGGGGCGCCGATACGCAGTGCCATCGGGACTGCTGCATGAAGGCGACAACAGCGTCGTCGTCAACGCGCTGGATACCTACGGCGACGGCGGCATGGATGCTCCCGCGTCCGCCTACCGGCTCAGATTCAACGATGGTTCCAGCGTGCCGCTCGAGGGATGGAAGTACCGGCAGGCGCCAGGCGGCGACTGGCCACCGCCCGCGCCATGGCACACGGTGACCGGACTGTCCACCTTGTACAACGGCATGATCGCGCCCCTCGGCCGCTACGGCCTGCGCGGCGCGCTCTGGTACCAAGGTGAGTCCAACACAGGCGAAGCCGACGGCTACTACGCGCTGCTGCGGGCTTTCAGCCGCGACTTGCGCCTGCGCCTCGGTGCCGACTTGCCGCTGCTGGTCGTGCAGCTGGCGGCTTACGGGATGCCGCAGACCGCGCCGGTCGAAAGCGGTTGGGCCCGCTTGCGCGACGCCCAGCGACGACTCGCTGGAGAGGATGCGCACGCGGCGCTCGCGGTCACCCTGGACATAGGCGATCGCTACGACATCCATCCGCCCAACAAGCAGGAACTCGGCCGCCGCCTGGCGCGCGCGGCGCGGCATCTGGTCTACGGAGAAAAGCTGCCGCCGTCCGGTCCGGTGCCCATGTCTGCGCGACGCAACGGCAACTCGGTCGTGGTGCGTTTCGGCGACGTCAGCGAAGCGTTGGTCGCGTATGGCGCAGAAGGCCCGGTCGGGTTCGAACTATGCGGTGCCATGCCGGGCAGCTGCCGCTACGCCAGTGGCGAGATTCGCGGCCAGGACGTCGTGTTGCGCGCTTCGTTGACGTCGCCCGCCGTACGCGTCCGCTACGGCTGGGCCGACAGTCCGGTAGTCACTCTGTTCGATCGCGCTGGGCTGCCGGCGGGGCCGTTCGAGATGGATATTCCATGAATAGCTTTCCAAGGCGACCCTCTGATTGGCGCGCATTCTGCCGACGAAAAAGAGTAATCCACATGGCGATGAAAGCCGGAATGCTGTTGCTGTGCGCAATGTTCACGGCACCGGCCCTTGCGCGGCAGCCGGTCCTGTTCGACTGGTTCGAGTACCGCGGCAGGGATGTTGTCTTCGAAACGCCGGTGCCCTCAGGCAGCTATCGCAACCCGGTGCTGGCCGGTTTCCATCCCGATCCCAGCATCACGCGCGCGGGCGACCGTTTCTATCTGGTGAATTCCAGCTTTGCGTTCTTTCCCGGCATCCCCGTTTTCGAGAGCACGGACCTGGTGCATTGGCGCCAGATCGGCAACGTCATCGACCGACCTTCACAGCTCGACTTCGACGGGCTGGGCATGTCACGCGGCGTGTTCGCGCCGTCCATCGACTACCACGCCGGCACGTTCTATGTGGTCAACACCGCGGTGGATAGCGGCGGCAACTTCATCGCCACGGCCACGGATCCGGCGGGCCCATGGTCCGATCCCCACTGGCTCCCGACCATTGGCGGGATCGACCCTTCGTTGTTCTTCGACGATGATGGGCGCAACTATCTTCTCAACAACGACGCACCGGCCGGCAAGCCGCGCTACGACGGCCACCGTGCGATCTGGATGCAGGAATTCGACCTCGCCAAAATGCAGCCGTTCGGTCCGCGCAAGGTGTTGATCGATGGTGGGGTCGATCCTTCGAAAAATCCGATCTGGATCGAAGGGCCGCACATCTTCAAGCGCGACGGCTGGTACTACCTGCACTGCGCCGAGGGCGGCACCGGGCCGCAGCATTCGCAGGTGATCCTGCGCAGCCGGAAGGTGTGGGGACCGTACACGCCCCATGAGAAGAATCCCATCCTGACCCAACGCGAACTGCCGGCAGACCGCACCCATCCGATCACCAACGCCGGTCATGCCGACCTGGTCGAAGCGGCGGATGGCAGTTGGTGGGCTGCCTTTCTGGCCAGCCGCAACTACGGCGGGGTGCATTACAACACCGGCCGCGAGACGTTCCTGCTGCCGGTGGAATGGAAGGACGGCTGGCCGATGATCCTTGAACCGGATCGCGGGATTCCCTATGTCGCCCAGGGTCCGGGTTTCATGTCGCGAACGGGGACGCAGACGCCGTCGACGGGAAACTTCACCTGGCGCGATGAATTCGACACGCCGAGGCTGCACCGCGCATGGATGTACGTGCGAGTCCCCAAACAGCCATGGCTCGATCTGGCCGCCCATGCGGGGCAACTGGCCCTCCAGCCCTTGTCCGAAGGGTTGGATACCTTGCGCAATCCGGCGTTCCTGGCGCGTCGCCAGCAGCACACGAGGTTCGAAGCCAGCACCGCATTGCAGGTGCCGCTGGAGACAGGAACCGAAGCAGGAATCGCGGCATTCCAGAACGAAACGCACTGGTATTTCCTGGGCGCGCGCCGCATGGGGAACGGCATGGAACTGTTCTTGGAGAAGAGCAGCCGCGAAGGCAGGCGCATCGTCGCCACTACGGCGCTGCCTGTTTCGGACACGTTGACACTGAAGGTCGTTGGCGACGGTGCCGATTATTCCTTCGGCTTCGATGCGGGCAATGGCTGGAACTGGTTGAAGCAGGACGAGGACGGCACGTTGCTAAGCACCGACGTGGCGGGTGGTTTCATCGGCGCCGTCTTGGGGCCGCACGCGCGAATGGCGCCGCAAGAATGAAAGGGGCAGGCGAATGATCCAGGCAAACATGCGATTCAAGATGACGGTGCGAGGCGCTTTGCTGGCCGTGCTGGCGGCAGTGTCGTGGTATCAGCAGGGTGTTCACGCCGCGGAAGCGCAAGACGCGTTGCCGCCGTACCGGGACACGCAACGCAGCTTCGAGGAGCGCGCGGCCGATCTGGTGTCGCGGATGACGCTGGAGGAAAAGGCCGCGCAGATGCAGAACGGCGCACCTGCGATCGAGCGCCTGGGAGTGCCTGCGTACGACTGGTGGAACGAGGCGCTGCACGGTGTCGCCCGTGCCGGTGCAGCGACCGTGTTTCCGCAGGCCATCGGCTTGGCGGCCACTTTCGACGTTCCGCTGATGGACGAGGTCTCGAAAACCATCAGCGACGAAGCGCGCGCCAAGCACCATGAGGCCCTCCGGCGTGGCGAACACGGCCGCTACCAGGGCCTGACTTTCTGGTCGCCGAACATCAATATCTTCCGTGATCCGCGCTGGGGGCGCGGACAGGAAACCTACGGCGAAGATCCGTTCCTGACCGCGCGCATGGGCGTGAGTTTCGTACGTGGCCTGCAGGGCGACGATCCCAAGTACCGAAAGCTCGATGCCACTGCCAAACATTTCGCCGTGCATAGCGGGCCGGAGGCGGATCGGCACCATTTCGACGCCCGCCCAAGCACGCGCGATCTGTACGAGACCTACCTGCCGGCGTTCGAGGCGCTGGTGAAGGAAGGGCAGGTGGACGCGGTGATGGGCGCGTACAACAGGGTTTACGGCGAATCAGCCAGCGCCAGCCATTTCCTGCTACGCGACGTCCTGCGCCGTGACTGGGGCTTCAAGGGCTATGTGGTGTCCGACTGCTGGGCGATCGTGGACATCTGGAAGAACCACAAGATCGTGGCCACGCGCGAAGAAGCCGCTGCGCTGGCGGTCAAGAACGGCACCGAGCTGGAGTGCGGAGAGGAGTATTCGACCTTGCCCGACGCCGTGCGCAAGGGCTTCATCGCCGAGGCCGAGGTCGACGCCGCACTGACGCGGCTGTTCACCGCACGCATGCGGCTGGGCATGTTCGACCCGCCGGAAATGGTGCGCTGGGCGCGCATCCCGGCTTCCGTCAACCAGTCGCCGGAACACGACGCATTGTCGCGCAAGGCGGCGCAGGCTTCGATGGTGCTGCTGAAGAACGACGGCGTGCTGCCGTTGTCGCGCAAGCTGCGCCGCATTGCCGTGGTCGGCCCCACCGCTGACGACACCATGGCCCTGCTGGGAAATTACTACGGTACGCCGGCAGCGCCGGTAACCATCCTGCAAGGCATCCGCGATGCAGCGCCGCAGGTGGAGATAGTGCATGTCCGCGGCGTCGATCTGGTCGAAGGGCGCGAAGATCCCGCCGCAACGCCGCTGGTCGAAGCGCAATACCTGCGCCCGGCTGCGGGCAGCAGCGAGCGTGGCCTGCGCGGCGAGTATTTCCGCAGCAGCGATCTGTCTGGCACGCCGGCGCTGGTGCGCGTGGACGTACAGATCGGATTCCGCTGGGACCGTGGATCGCCCACTGACAACCTGATGGCGCGCGGCGAAGCTGGTCCCGGCCAGGGCCTGCCTGCGGACAATTTCAGCATTCGCTGGAGTGGCCAGTTGCTGCCGCCGGTATCAGGCACCTACCGGATCGAAGCCGCGGCCAACGACGGTTTCCGCCTGTACCTGGACGGACGCCTGTTGCTGGACCATTGGCAGCCCAGTGACCGCCTGCGTGCCGACAGCGTCAGTGTGGAACTGGAGGCCGGCCGCGCCTACAACGTGAAGATGGAGTATTACGACGGCGAGCGCGACGCCGGCGTTCGCCTGGCCTGGAACATGCCGGGCGCCAAGCCCCCATTCGAGGAAGCACTGGAAGCCGCGCGCGGATCCGATGTGGTGGTGTTCGTCGGTGGACTTACCGGCGACGTCGAAGGCGAGGAGATGACGGTCAACTATCCGGGGTTCGCCGGCGGGGATCGCACCGATATGCGCCTGCCCTCCACGCAGCGCAAGCTGCTCGAGGCGCTGCATGCCACCGGCAAGCCGGTGGTGCTGGTACTGACCACGGGTTCGGCGCTCGCCGTCGATTGGGCCAAGCAGCATGTGCCGGCGATCCTGGTGGCGTGGTATCCGGGCCAGCGCGGCGGCACGGCGCTGGCCGATGTGCTGTTCGGCGACGCCAACCCCGCCGGGCGCCTGCCGGTCACGTTCTACAAGGCGGACGAAAAGTTGCCGCCTTTCGATGATTATGCGATGCGGGGACGGACCTATCGCTATTTCGACGGAGAACCGCTGTATCCGTTCGGGCATGGGCTGTCGTATACGCATTTCGACTATTCGGACCTGAAGCTCGATCGCCACAAGGGCGCACAGGACCAAACAGTGAGTGTGTCGGTGACGGTCAGGAACAGCGGCGAGCGTGCTGGCGATGAAGTCGTGCAGCTTTACCTGCGACCGCTCCAATCCAAGCGCGAGCGGGCCAGCAAGGAATTGCGTGGTTTCCAGCGTGTAACCCTGCGGCCGGGCGAGGTGCGCAATTTGAGTTTTGAATTCACGCCTGCCCGGGACTTGAAGCACTATGACGAGGGCAGCCATCGATACGCGGTCGATGCTGGCCAGTACGAGGTGCAGGTGGGAGCGTCCAGCGCCGACATCCGCGTCAGAGGTGCCTATACCGTGCAGGCCCGCTGATCAGCCGCGCAGTGGCGGAACGCGACTAGCGCCGGAATCCCAGGCCGGTCGCGTTCACGCGGATCCGCGCGACGAAGGTGTGCGAAGTCATGTAGAGCGTGTTTCCGTCGTCGCCGAAGGCGCAATTCGAAACGGCAGTGCGGGTCTCGATGCGTCCGAGGCGCTTGCGGTTGGCGTCGAACACCAGTGCGCCGCCCGGAGCGGTGCGCCAGGCGCGGGCCCGCTGTCGCCAAATATCCGTTCAGCGCACTGCATCGGCCTTCTTGTCGCCCGGCGACAGGCTCGCCTCGCCACGCAGGTACTTCCTCAGCCATTGCAGCGCGGGTCGCTCGGAACCGTCTTCGCGGACCAGGTTGGCGCCTTCCTTCGTGCGCCACAGGCCCGGCCGGAATCCCCACAGGGTGACGCCACGTACTGCAGGGTGCTCCCAGAACACGGGGAATACCCGCTGGTAGTCCCGCAACTGCGCGTCATCGGTGGGGCCGTCGAGGTCGAATTCGGTGATGTAGATCGGCAGGCCGGTCGTGGCCAGGCGATCCAGGTTGGCGCGGTGCATCGACATCGGCGTTTCAGGCGTGGTCGCGAAAGCATGTGCCTGCACGCCGATCGCATCGACCAGGTTTTCCTGTCCGAGCAGTTCGATGATCTCAAGGTAGCGTTTCGTGTCCGCGTCGTTGTTGGTGATGCTGTAGTCGTTGATCATCAGGGTTGAATGGGGGAAATGTTTGCGCGCCAGACGGAAGGATTCGAGAATCCAGTCCCAGCCGCTGACACCGCTGCCGCCCAGCGCCTGCAGGTAATTGCCGCCGCCCTCGTCGTCCTTGCCCGGAGGATCGTGCAGGGGTTCGTTTACCACTTCGACGAAGGCCAGCCTGGGGTAACGCCCGGCGACGGAGCCGAACCATTCCTCGAGCTCCGCGCGTTGCTCGCGCGGTGGCAACGTCTCGATCCACTCCGGCTGCTGGTTGCCCCACACCAGTACGTGCATCTGGAACGGTAGTCCATGGCGTTCGGCGAAGTGGTAGGCCTCATCCAGCGCACTCCAGTCCATCCGGTCGCGTTCGGCTTCCACGCTGCCCCACTTGCCCCCGTTTTCCGGGGTGACCTTGTTCCAGTAATTGACGAAATCCGGGACCTGATCCGTGCTGTAGGCGCTACCGAGGAATTTCGGTTGCCCGTCGGCGAGCGGCGTGCCGTATGCGCGACCGGCGAGCAAGAGCCCGCCAAGTATGCCCAGTACCATGCCTCGCAGTCGCTTCATGCTGCCACTCCTTTCCGGTACGGCATCGCAGTGCTTCTGCCATCTGCATTCGGAGGGAAAATGCAGCGTCCCAAACGCATCCAAATCCATGCTGCCGCGCGCGATGTGCTTTTCCAGGCAGTCTCGAACCCATGCTGCTGCGCAGCGTGCGACCCCATGGTGGTAGCGCTACCATTCAGCTTGTCCGTTAGCTTGTCAATAGGGAATCACTGTGCTTGGTCGGAAACACCGCAGTCGTGTTGTCCGGCGATGGGCGCAGTGATACTGATCAAAGGAAACGGCTGGGGAGAACCGAACGGGAATGCGAGAACGGCGTTTTGATGTGCGCTGGGCCTGACCGTGGTTTTGACAGGGTCAATGGCAGCAGCCATGGACCAATGCCATAAGCTCCAGGCCCGCCCCAGCGCTCCCAAGCCAGGCCGGCTGGATACTCAAGCGGCCGCAACCGGTCGGATTCGACATCATCATTGCAGCAACGAACCGGTGGCCATGAACACAGTTGCGGAACCCCTCTCGGTCAAGGAAAAGATCGGATACAGCCTGGGTGACCTGGCTGCCAATCTGATCTTCCAGACCTTCATCACCTTCCTCGCCTTCTTCTATACCGACGTGTACCGGCTCCCCGCCGGCACCGCGGCGACCATCATCTTCGTCGGCGGCCTGCTCGGCGCCTTCGTGTTCACCCCGATCGTTGGCCTGGTCGCCGACCGCACCAGCACCCGCTGGGGCAAGTTCCGGCCCTGGATCCTGTGGACCGCAATCCCCTTCGGCGTGCTCTCGCTGCTGGCGTTCAGCACGCCGGACCTGGGCGAACAAGGCAAGGTCGTCTACGCCCTGACCACCTACACCCTGCTGGTGATGGTGTATGCCGCCAACAACCTGCCGTATTCGGCGCTCAGCGGCGTGCTGACCGGCAGCATGGCCCAGCGCAACAGCCTGTCGTCGTACCGCTTCGTCGCGGTGATGGTCGCGCAGTTCATCATCCAGGTGCTGCTGCTGCCGCTGGTGCTGATCCTCGGCGGCGGCGACAAGGTGCAGGGTTTCCACAACACCATGGCGTTGTTCGCGATCGTCGGCACGGTGTTCTTCCTGATCACCTTCTTCACCACCAAGGAGCGCATCGTCCCCGCGCCGGGGCAGAAGTCCAGCATTCGCCAGGACCTCGCCGACCTGACCCGCAACCGGCCTTGGCTGCTGATCCTGGCGCTGACCGTTCTGGTGTTCATCAACCTCGCCCTGAAGGGCGGCATGTACGTCTACTACTTCAAGTACTACCTGGACGCGTCGCAGCTGGCGCAATTCCTCGAAAGCGTCGGCTTCAACCGCTTCATCGCCGGGCTCAACGCCGCGCTCACCGGCATGGGGCTGAGCGAGTTCCAGTGGCCGAAGGACGCGCCGACGTCGGCATTCAGCCTGTTCAACGCCGGCGGCATCCTCTTCATGATCGTTGGCATCGGTTTTTCGAAGCGCCTCGCCGACCGCTTCGGCAAGCGCGACGTGTTCGGTGCGGCCCTGTTCGTCTCCACCCTGTGCCTGCTGGCGTTCTGGTTCTATTCGCCGTCGTCGATCGGCCTGGTGGTCGTGTCATACATCCTGCACGGCTTCTTCTACGGCATCACCATCCCGCTGCTGTGGGCGATGGTCGCCGACGTGGCAGACTGGTCCGAATTGAAGAACCACCGCCGTGCCACGGCGACCACCTTCTCGGCGATCCTGTGCGGGCTGAAGATCGGTCTGAGCGTCGGCGGTTCGCTGGTCGCCGGCATCCTCGCCTATTACGGCTACGATCCCGACCTGGTCGCGCAATCGCCGCAAACGGTGTATGGCATCAAGCTGTCGATCAGCGTGTACTGCTCGATTCCGTTCCTGGTCTGCGTGGCCCTGCTGTTCCTGTACGAGATCGACAAGAGGATGGAAACACGCATCGAGCAGGAACTGGGCGCGCGCCGCGCGCGCGCCGCTTGACCTCTCCGACCCACGTTCTCAATAGACAAGACCGCAATGTCCGATGAAATGACTATCGACGAGCTGCAGGCGCTGGCCGCCAGGGCCATCTCGCAGCCGCTGGTGACGCACATCTACACTGCCGATCCTTCGGCGCACGTGTTCGAAGGCAAGCTCTACGTCTATCCCTCGCACGACATCGACGCCGGCATACCCTTCAATGATGACGGCGACCATTTCGGCATGCAGGACTACCACGTGCTGCGCATGGATTCGCCCGAGGGCGAGGCGGTGGACTGCGGGGTCGCGTTGCATGTCAAGGACGTGCCCTGGGCCGAACGACAGATGTGGGCACCGGATGTGGCGCGCCGCGATGGGCGTTACTACCTGTACTTCCCGGCCAAGCGCGCCGACGGCATCTTCCAGATCGGCGTCGCCGTCGGCGACGATCCCGAGGGTCCGTTCGTGCCCGAGCCGCAGCCCATTGACGGCAGCTACTCCATCGACCCGGCCGCCTTTACCGATGACGACGGTGCCTGCTACCTGTATTACGGTGGCATCTGGGGCGGGCAACTGCAGAAGTATCGCGACAACATCTACGATGCCTCGCATGTTGAACCGACGGGCTCGCAGGCGGCGTTGGGCCCGCGCATGGCACGGCTTGACGCTGGCATGAAGCAATTCGCAGAAGCGCCGCGCGAATTGACGATCCTCGATGAGGGCGGACGACCGCTGCGCGCCGACGATCACGCGCGACGGTATTTCGAAGGCCCATGGATGCACAAACACCAGGGCAGGTACTACCTCTCTTACTCAACCGGCAACACGCATCTGCTGTGCTACGCGGTGGGCGACAATCCCTACGGTCCCTTCGTCTATCAAGGGGTGATCCTGCAGCCGGTGGTCGGCTGGACGACGCATCATTCCATTTGCCAGTTTCAGGGCCGATGGTATCTCTTCTACCACGACTCGATTCTTTCCGGTGGCGTGACCCACCTCCGCTCGGTCAAGGTGACGGAACTCCACTACGACGAGCAGGGCAGGATCCAGACCATCGATCCCTATGGCGCCTGATCCACACGGGTCGCCTGCAGCGGGTGCGATGGCGCCCCTTGCGCCAGGGCCGCTCATCGCCATCACGCACGGAGCCTTGCGGGTAACGATCGCGCCGCAGGCGGGGGGGCGCATCGCGCAGATCCAACACGATGGCGTGGATCATCTGGTCGGCTACAGCGAAAGTACTGCCGCGATGATCGCCTGGGGAAGCTACCCGATGGTGCCGTGGGCCGGCCGCGTTCGCCACGGCCGCTTCGAGTTTCGTGGTCGCAACTATCAGCTCCCGCTGAACCTGGACCCGCACGCCATCCACGGCGTCGGGTTTGCGATGCCATGGAGTGTGGAAAAGCACGAAACCAGCGTCGCCGAACTTTCGCTGACGTTACCTGAAGACGGACGTTGGCCGTTCGGCGGGACCGCGCATCAGCGCATGGTGGCAGGGGATTGCCGGCTGGAGATGACCTTGTCGGTGCGCGCAGGTCGCTTTCCCATGCCTGTGGTCGTTGGCTGGCATCCCTGGTTCCGGAAGCCGGAGCGATTGCTGTTTTCTCCAAGTCGCATTTACCCTCGAGACGACGAGGGGATAGCGACCCTGCCATTGGAAAGCCCGCCGCCAGGACCTTGGGACGACTGCTTTATCAATCACGACACGATTACGCTGCAAGTTGCAGGCCGGCAGCTGCGTCTGAGCTCGGACTGCCTCCATTGGGTGGTCTACGACGCTCCGTCCTTCGCCACCTGCATAGAACCGCAAAGCGGCCCTCCCGACGCATTCAACCTGGAGCCAAACATAGTTCCGCCGGGAGCAACGTTCCAGAAGCAGTTCCTGATCGAATGGCAATAGCGCCGATGTCGTGTTGGGCCAGAGTCAAATAGCTTGTTTATTTCCCTGTAACGGGAAATCGGGCCATAGGGAGGTTCGCCCGGGACCGGGTACACCGCCTATCCTGACATTGCGCACTTCATCCAGTGCCCTGGCATTGGCCGCGAGCTCCATGTCGGCCACAATGGGCCATGGACAACGCCATCGACCTGCTGGAAACCGTGGAACAGGAAACCGGCGCCTCGCCGCAATGGGCCGTGATCTGGCTGCACGGGCTGGGCGCCGACGGCCATGACTTCGTCCCGATCGTGCCCGAGCTGGTGCGCGACGGCTGGCCGGCCCTGCGTTTCGTGTTTCCGCACGCACCGGTGCGCGCGGTGACCATCAACAACGGCATGCGCATGCGCGCGTGGTACGACATCGTCGGCATGGATTTCCCCAGCCGCGCCGACCATGAGGGTGTCGAGCAATCCATCCTCCAGGCCTCGGCCCTGATCGACCGCGAACACGCGCGCGGCATCGGCCCGGAACGGGTGCTGCTCGCCGGCTTCTCGCAAGGCGGTGCCATCGCCCTGGCGGCCGGGTTGCGGCGCAAGGTGCCGTTGGCGGGGCTGATCGGTCTGTCCACTTATCTCCCGGGTGCGGATGCCGCCGCAGACGCCAAAAGCGAAGCCGCCACCACGCAGCCGGTGTTCATGGCCCATGGCAGTGTTGATCCGGTGATCCCGCTGGTCCATGCCGAACGCAGCGCCGAATTGCTGCGTGCGCTTGGCTTCGAGGTGGATTGGCATCGCTACCCGATGGCACACCAGGTGTGCGCGGAGGAAATCCGCGACCTGGGCGACTGGATGTCGCAACGGTTCGCAGCGGCCTAGGTACTCGCGGGCCTGTCCGGTCGACGCCCCGCCCGGGATGACGGCGCGATGGCGCGACGGCTACTATGGGTCCGAGATCGTGCTGCCGCTCATGGCAGCCTAACCCCGGAGCGAGGTAGCGACTGTCGTGAAGGTTGTCATCGCCGACGATGAACCCCTTGCACGCGAACGCCTGCGTTCGCTGCTGGCCGAACACGACGGGGTGGAGATTGTCGCCGAGGCGGACAACGGCCTCACCGCGCTGCAGGCCTGCGCCGAATTCCACCCCGACCTGGTCCTGTTGGATATCGCCATGCCCGGAGTGGATGGGCTCGAGGCCGCCCGCCACCTGACCGCCTTCGATCCGCGCCCCGCGGTGGTGTTCTGCACCGCGTACGACGCGCATGCCCTGTCTGCCTTCGAGGCGGCCGCCATTGATTACCTGATGAAGCCGGTGCGTCCGGAAAGGCTTGCCGCGGCGCTCGAACGCGCGCGCACTTTTCTGGCCGGTCGCGAGACCCATGCGCCGGCCACGCCCAGCAGGCAGGCGCGCACGCACCTGTGCGCGCGCCTGCGCGGCAGCCTGCGCCTGATCCCGGTCGATGACGTGCATTACCTGCAGGCCGAGGAGAAATACGTGGTGGTGCACCACGCGCGTGGCGAGGACCTGATCGAGGAGTCGCTGAAATCGCTCGAGGACGAATTCGGCGAGCGTTTCGTGCGCATCCACCGCAATTGTCTGGTCGCGCGCCACGACCTGGTCGAACTCAGGCGCATCAATGACGGCCGCGTGCAGGCCGTGCTGCGCCATGGCAAGGAACCGCTGGAAGTCAGCCGCCGCTGCGTGGCGGCCCTGCGCGACACGGTGAAGCATCTTTGAAGCGGTCTTCGGTTTTCGGTTGGCGCTGATTGGGCATTGCGGCTGGTCTGCAACTACCAACCTCCAACCCCCAACCCCATAATGGCGGCATGAATTCCGTCCGCATCGCCACCCGCAAAAGTCCCTTGGCCTTATGGCAGACCGAACACGTGGCCGCGGCGCTGCGCGCAGCGCATCCGCGGCTTGAAGTCAGCCTGGTGGCGATGAGCACGCGCGGCGACGACGTGCTCGACCGTTCGCTCGCAGCGATCGGCGGCAAAGGCCTGTTCCTGAAGGAGCTCGAGCTGGCCATGCTGCGCGGCGAAGCCGATTGCGCGGTGCATTCGCTCAAGGATGTGCCCATGGAACTGGAAGGGCCGTTCGTGCTGCCCGCGATCCTGGAGCGTGCGGATCCGGCCGACGCCTTCGTCTGCAACACGCATGATTCCATCGAAGCGTTGCCGCAAGGCGCGCGCGTGGGCACCTCTTCGTTGCGACGCCAGGCGCAGTTGCGCGCGCGCCGGCCCGACCTGCAGTTGCTGGACTTGCGTGGCAACGTCAACACGCGCCTGGGCAAGCTCGACGCGGGCGAGTACGACGCCATCGTGCTGGCCTGCGCGGGACTGCTGCGGCTGGGGTTCGGCGA
>JAKFDG010000549.1:0-1660 GCA_036677285.1 Pseudoxanthomonas sp. | reverse complement strand
CTGCACCAGGCGGCAATCAAGTACCCTGGCCGCTTGATCCAACCCCTCGATCCCCTGGCATTGGTCGTTGCACAAGGAAGCGAAGTTTGAGCGACACGCACAGCTACTACGAGCAGAACGCCGGGCAGTTTTTTGCCGATACCATCGACGTGGACATGAGCGCGTTGTATGCGCGCTTTCTCGAGGCGATCCCCGTCGGCGGCTACATCCTGGATGCCGGCTGCGGTTCCGGGCGCGATGCCAAGGCGTTTGCGGCGTGCGGCTATCGCGTCGCGGCCTTCGATGCCTCGCCGGCATTGGCGGCGCTGGCCAGCCAGCACCTCGGCCAGCCGGTTCCGGTGCGCAGCTTCGCCGAGGTCGGCGAGCTCAACCGCTATGACGGCGTTTGGGCCTGTGCCAGCTTGCTGCATGTACCTCATGCGCAGATGCCCGACGCGCTCGCCCGTTTGTGGCAGGCGTTGAAGCCGGGCGGAATCTTCTATTGCAGCTTCAAGGTCGGCGAAGGCGAGCGCGAGCATCAGGGCCGCCGCTTCACCGATGCGCTCGAGGCGCAGATGGACACCTGGCTGGCGCCGTTGGCCGACGTGGCCGACGTCAGTTACTGGCACAGCGCCGACCAGCGGCCTGGGCGCAGCGATGCCTGGTTGAACGTCTTGGCCCGGCGCCAGCCGGTGCCGTCCGCGCGCCTGGTCACCGGCGGCAAGCTGGATCACTTCCTGCCGCACCTGTGCGCCGCGATCAACAGCGCCAGCGAAGTCGACATGGCGGTGGCCTTTATCAAGAGCACCGGGCTGCGCTTGTTGCTGCCCGACTTGCTGGTGCGGCTGAAGCCGGGCGAGGAGGCCGCGCCGACCGCGCGGGTGCGCGTCGTCACCAGCGATTACCTCGACGTCACCGACCCCGAAGCGCTGCGCAGCCTGATGTTGCTGCAGGATGAAGGCGCCCAGGTGCGCGTCTACGAAAGCGCCGGCAGCAGCTTCCATATGAAGGCCTACCTGTTCGCCGCCCAGGACGCGGACGGGCAACTGCGCGGACAGGCATTCATCGGCTCGAGCAACATCAGTCGCCAGGCGCTCCGCGATGGCCTGGAGTGGAATTACCGCATCGACTATCCCGGCGACGACGGCTTCCTCGAGGCGCGCAGCCGCTTCGCGGAACTGTTCGCCAATCCACGCAGCCAGCCGCTGACCCATGCCTGGATCGACGACTACGAGGCCCGGCGCCAACCGCCACCGGTCGCCATCGCCCCGGGTAGCCTGGAAGTGGAGCCGCCACCGACGCCGACCAGCATCCAGGGCGAAGCGCTGCACGCTCTGGCACTGACCCGCGAGAACGGTTACCGGCGCGGCCTGGTGGTGTTGGCGACCGGTCTTGGCAAGACCTGGCTAGCCGCGTTCGATGCCAAACAGGCCGGCGCCCGGCGGGTCTTGTTCGTGGCTCACCGCGAGGAAATCCTGCATCAGGCGGCCGAGACCTTCGTGCGCATTCGGCCGGGGCAGCGGGTCGGTTTCTACATGGGGCAGCAGCGCGACAGCCAGGTCGACGTGCTCTGCGCCTCGGTACAGACGCTCGGGCGCATCGAGCACCTGGAGCGCTTTTCGCCACGGCATTTCGATTACATCGTCATCGACGAATTCCACCATGCCGCCGCGCCCACCTA
>JAKFDG010000548.1:0-17613 GCA_036677285.1 Pseudoxanthomonas sp. | reverse complement strand
GTTCGTGCCGGAAACCAGCACCCGCGCTTTTGGCGTCTTCGGCGTCGCGCGCAAGAGCTGGAACGATTTCCAGCTGGATCTTGGTGCGCGCATCGACAGCATCGAAGCCGATCCGGTCGACGGCCCGGCGCGTGATTTCAAGCCGCTGAGCCTGTCGCTGGCCGGTGGTTGGCGCCTCAACGAGCAATGGCGCGTGACCGCCAACCTGGATCATGCCGAACGCGCGCCTGCGGAAGAAGAGCTGTTCTCCGACGGACCGCACCTGGCAACGCTGGCGTACGAGATCGGCAACGCCAACCTGGGCAAGGAAAAGGCCAACCAGCTGGAATTCGGCCTGCAATACCAATCCGAAGTCATGGACGCGAAAGCCTCGGTTTACTACAACCGTTTCGACGATTTCATCTACTTGGTGGACACCGGCGGTGAGTTCGACCTGGAAGGCGAACTCCTGCCGATCCGGCAATGGAGCCAGGCCGATGCCCGCTTCCGCGGTTTCGAAGGCGAAGCCACCTTCCACCTCGCCGACAACGAGAGCGGCACCTGGGACCTGCGCGTCTACGGCGATACGGTCCGGGGCACGCTGGCGGCCGGCGGCAACCTGCCGCGCATCGCGCCTTCGCGTTTCGGCAAGCAGTTGCGCTGGGAATCGGAAGGCTGGCGCGCATCGCTGGGGGCGGTCCGCTACGACAAACAGGACAAGGTGGCGGACAGCGAGACACCGACCGCTGGTTACACCCTGGTCGATGCGCACGTGGCCTACCACCACGACATGGGCGAGACGGCTTGGGAGCTGTTCCTGGATGGCAGCAACCTGACCGGAGAGCGAGCCCGCGTGCATACCTCGTTCCTCAAGGACTCGGTGCTGCTGCCCGACCGGAATTTCTCCGCCGGAGTGCGCGTGTTCTTCTGAATACTTTCCCTGCGACTCCCAAGGCGGCTGGCCTGCGCGGCAGCCGCCTTTTTTGTTGACTTCATATGTGCATATGCACTTAAATATCCCATCCATCAACGACGTCCGCCCCATGACCTCCCCAACCGGCAGCACCTGCACCTGTTTCCGCCTGCGCCGTGCCGCGCGCCAGGTGTCCCAGGTCTATGACCGCGAACTGGCCGCGGTCGATCTGAGCCTCAATGAGTATTCGATCCTGCGCCACGCCGAGCGCGGGGCCTGTCAGTTGGGCGAACTGGCCGACTCGCTGGGCATGGAACGCACTACCCTGACCCGCAACCTGCGCCCGTTGCTGGAAGCCGGGTGGCTGCGCGAAGCGCGCGGCGAGGATGCGCGCCAGCGGGTGATTTCCATCACCTCAAGCGGACGCAAGCGTATCGTCAGCGCGAGGCCACATTGGCAACGGGCGCAGCAAAGCATAGAAGCCGCATTCGGCGTCGCGCAGACCACGCGTCTGCGCGAAGACCTGGATCTGCTGGACGCCGCCCTGCGCCATCACTCCGGGGCTGCGGCATGAGTGCCCTGCCCGAAGCACGCAAAGCGCCTGCGACGCATTGGGGGTTATTGCTGACCGCCGCGGCGATGCTGATGATCACCATGGGTGCACGCCAGACCACTGGCCTGTTCGTCGCCCCCATCCACCAGAGCACGGGCGTGGGCATCGCCGCGATCAGTTTCGCACTGGCGATCGGCCAGTTCGTGTGGGGTGTGGTGCAGCCGGTGTTCGGTGCGATCGCGGACAAGCACGGCTCCACGCGCGTGCTGGTCGCCGGCGGCCTGATGCTAGCGCTGGGCACTGCGCTGACGCCATTCATGTCGTCGCAGTGGGGGTTGATGTTCACCCTCGGACTGTTGACCGCCGCGGGCGCGGGTGCGGGCAGTTTCTCGATCCTGATCGGCGCCACTGCACAGCAACTGGCGCCGGAGAAACGCTCGTTCGCCGCCGGATTCATCAATGCCGGCGGATCGCTCGGGCAGTTCGTGTTCGCGCCGCTGGTGCAGTTCACCATCAGTGCCGCCGGCTGGGCGACGGCGATGTTCGGCCTGGCCGCGGTTTCCCTGCTGACCCTGCCACTGGCCTGGCCACTGCGACGCAAGTCCGCGTCGCTCGGCAGTGGAGTACATGCCGCGGCCACCGCGGTTGGCGAAATAACCCTGCGCGAGCAGTTGCGTATCGCCGTGCGCGATCGCAGCTACTGGATGCTGCACCTGGGTTTTTTCACCTGCGGTTTCCACATCGCCTTCCTGGTCACGCACCTGCCGGGAGAAATCGCGTTGTGCGGCCTGCAGCCCGGCGTGGCCGGCGTCTCCATCGCGCTGATCGGCCTGTTCAACGTCGCCGGCAGCCTGGTGGCCGGCGCGCTGGGCCAGCGCTACCGGATGAAGTGGATACTGGCGGTGATGTACGCGAGCCGCGCGGTGATGATCGCGATCTACCTGATGGCCCCACCCACTCCGATCACTTTCTATATTTTCGCTGCCGCGCTGGGCTTCACGTGGCTCGCGACAGTGCCACCGACTGCCGGACTGGTAGGCAAGCTGTTCGGCCCGCGTTACCTGGGCACGCTGTTCGGGCTGACCCTGCTTTCGCACCAGATCGGCGGGTTCTTCGGTGCGTGGCTGGGCGGCGTGGCGATCGAGAAGCTCGGCGACTACACCTGGATGTGGTACGCCGATATCGCGCTGGCGCTGCTCGCGGCGGCGGCGAACCTGCCGATCAGGGAGAAATCGCCGCGCCTGCAAGCCGTAGGAGCGACGTAAGTATGAAAGTATCGTGTTGTTTCGGTCGCGACTTTCGTCGCTCCCACGATACGCGGTTCAGGCCGCGCAGCGCGCGCACAGTCCGTGGACTTCCAGGGTCTGGGCCTGCGGCTGAAATCCGAGGGCCTTGGCGCGTTGTTCGAGCTGGGTGACTACTTCGCGATCCTCCAGCTCCACCGCGCTATGGCAGCGATCGCAGATCAGGAACGGCACCGAATGCTGGTCGCTGTTAGGGTGGTGGCAGGCGACGAAGGCATTGACCGATTCCAGCTTGTGCACGAATCCGTTGGCCATCAGGAAATCCAGCGCGCGATAGACCGTCGGCGGCGCATCGGCGCCGACGCCCTTGCCTTCAGCCGACTTGCCTTCGCGCACCCATTCCAGCAACTCATAGGCCTTGACCGGCTTGCCGGCTTCAGCGATCAGTCCCAGCACGCGCGCGCGGATCGGGGTCAGGCGCAGGCCGCGTTCCTGGCACGCGCGCTCGACCGCCGCGACGAAGCCGTGGGCGTCGTCGACGTGGTGCTTGGGATCGGTGCAGGTATGTGTGGAGGCCATGTCGTGGGGATTATGCGTCCGCTGGTATCTTGATAAGCGCTGCATCGATGCGTTTCAAGGCCTGCTCGCGCCCGGCCAGGTAAACGGTCTGGGAAATATCCGGGCTGACCTGGGTCCCGGTGATGGCCACGCGCAGCGGCTGCGCCACCTTGCCCATGCCCAGGCCCAGCGCCGCGGCGGTATCGTGCAAGGCGGCGGAGACCGACTCCACGCTCCATTCCACCGTGTTGGCCAGGTGATCGCGTGCGGCGGCCAGCGGCGCGGCGGCGGCGGCGTTCAGGTGTTTGGCCACGGCGGCTTCGTCGTAGTTGTCCAGAGGCTGGTACCAGACCGCGGCGCGTTCGGCCATTTCCTTGAGTGTGTGCACGCGATCGCGCAGGGCGATCACGACATCGGCCGGCGCCGGACCGTTGGCGGGATCCAGACCGAGTTTGCGCAACTGGTACTCCAGCTGCGGCGCGATGCCCGCCGGATCTTCGCTCTTGAGGTAGTGCTGGTTCACCCAACCCAGCTTGTCCATGTCCAAACGGGCGGCCTTCGAATTGACGTCCTCCACCGAGAACAGACGGATCAGTTCTTCGCGACTGAACAGCTCCTGGTCACCGTGCGACCAACCCAGCCGCGCCAGGTAGTTGATCAGCGCGTGCGGCAGGTAACCGGCGTCCTTGTACTGCATCACGTCGGCGGCGCCGGTGCGCTTGGACAGCTTGGCGCCTTCCGGGTCCAGGATCATCGGCATGTGCGAGAACAGCGGCACCGGCACGCCCAGCGCTTCGTAGATGTTGATCTGGCGCGGCGTGTTGTTGATGTGGTCGTCGCCGCGGATGACGTCGGTGATGCCCATGTCGATGTCGTCGACGACCACCGCGAAGTTGTAGGTGGGATAGCCGTCGGAACGGAAGATCACCAGGTCATCGAGTTCGCTGTTGCTGATCTCGATGCGGCCCTTGATGCGGTCCTCGAACACCACGCTGCCTTGCTGCGGGTTCTTGAAACGGATCACCCGGTTCGGATCGGCGCGGAACGGCAGGTCGAGGTCGCGCGCGCGGCCGTCGTAGCGCGGCTTGTCGCCGGCGGCCTGCGCGGCATTGCGGATCGCTTCGAGTTCTTCCTTGGTTTCGTAGGCGTAATAGGCCTTGCCCGCAGCGACCAATTGCTCGGCCACTTCACGATAGCGCTCCAGGCGCTGGGTCTGGTAGATCGGGCCTTCGTCGTAGTCCAGGCCCAGCCAGTCCATCGCCTCCAGAATCGCGTCGATGGCGCCCTGGGTGCTGCGCTCGCGGTCGGTGTCCTCGATGCGCAGGATGAAATCGCCGCCACGGTGGCGTGCCTCCAGCCAGCAATACAGCGCGGTGCGCGCGCCGCCGATATGTAGGTAACCGGTGGGGCTGGGGGCGAAACGGGTACGGCAGGTCATGGCAAGTCCGAAGTGCGTAATTCTGTGATTTTACCCTGTGGGAGGGGCTTCAGCCCCGACGCTCCTGACTGTCGGGGCTGAAGCCCCTCCCAGAACGGTCAGCGCCTACAATTCATGCATGACCACGCTCTTCATCTCCGACCTGCACCTCGACGCCACGCGCCCGGCCATCACCGAACTGTTTGGCGATTTCGTGCGGCGTGAGGCCAAATCGGCCGACGCGCTCTACATACTGGGCGACCTGTTCGAGGCCTGGGTGGGCGACGACGATCCTTCCGAGGTGGGTGCGTACGTCGCGACCGTCTTGCGCGAAGTGGCCGACGCCGGCGTGCCGGCGTACTTCATCCGAGGCAACCGCGATTTCCTGCTGGGCAGCGAATTCGCCTCGCGCGCCGGCTTTCGCATCCTGCCCGATCCCGCCGTGGTGGTGCTGTATGGCCGGCCGACACTGCTCATGCATGGCGACCTGCTCTGCACCGATGATGTCGCGTATCAGGCATTCCGCACGCAGACCCGCAACCCGGCCTGGCAGGAGCAGTTCCTGGCGCAGCCGCTCGCCGCACGTCTCGCATTCGCCGCGCAGGCGCGCGCAGCCAGCCAGGCGCACCAGGCCAGCCTGCGCGAGGGAGGCAACGACGTGCGCTTCGAAACGGTGACCGACGTGGCTCCCGCCACCGTGGAGGCGACCTTCGCGCGCTTCGGCATCGACAGGATGATCCACGGCCACACCCATCGCCCCAACGTGCACGAGCTGCGGGTGGAGGGACGCGATTGCGAGCGGATCGTGCTGGGCGACTGGTACGAACAGGGATCGGTGTTGCGGGTGGATGCCAGTGGTTATCGCCTGGAATCGCTGGCCGGCTGATCGTCATGTCGTAGGAGCGACGTAAGTCGCGACTTGAATGATTCCCGCATTTTAGCGAGTGGCTCGCCTGCATCTGTCGCGACTTACGTCGCTCCTACGCGCCTGAAAGCTGTTCCAGCGCCGCGATCTCTTCGGCATCGAAACCAGCCAGCAGCCGTGCCTGATGGTTGAACGGCCCACGCAAGGTGGGGCCCGCATATTTCACCAGCAGCTCGCGGAAAGTCGAACGCGGCTCCAATCCGGCGCGCTCGCAGTACCAGCGATACCAGCGCGAACCGGCGGCGACATGCGCCACTTCCTCGTCGAGTATCAGTTCCAGGATCCCGACGGTGGCGACGTCACCGAGGTTGCGCAGCTTCGCGATCATCCCCGGCGTCACATCCAGCCCGCGCGCCTCGAGCACCCGCGGCACCAGGGCCATGCGCGCTAGCCCGTCGTGCGCGGTCTTTTCAGCCATTTCCCACAGGCCGTTGTGCGCGTCGAAATCGCCGTAGTCGCGGCCGAGTTCGCGCAGGCGATCGCGCAGCAATACGAAATGGCGCGATTCATCGTTCGCCACGGACACCCAATCGGCATAGAACTCCCGCGGCAGCCCGGGGAAGCGGTAGACCGCGTCCCACGCCAGGTCGATGGCGTTGAATTCGATATGGGCGATGGCGTGGATGAAGGCGGCGCGGCCTTCGACGCTGCCCAGTCCACGCTGCGGAAGTTCGCGTGCGGGCACGAGGTTCGGCCGTCGTGGACGGCCGGGCATGCCGATCGGCTGTGGCGTCGGCGCACCGTCGGGAATGGCGAGCTCGCCCCGCCTGAAAGTTGCGGCATGGTGCTGGGTCAGCGCGACCTTTTCGTCCGGCGACGCCGCCTCAAGGCAGGCGCGCGCGGCGTCGAACAGCGACATCATTTCTTTCGCATGGCAACGGTTACGAAACCCGCCGCTTGCGCTTGGCATCGTCCGAACGCAACTGCTCGATCCGCTCGAAGTAACCCGGCTCGATGCCGGTGACGTAGTCGCCGTCGAAGCAGGACGAATCGAACCGGTCCAGGTCCAGGTTGCCCTCGCGTACCGAGGCTTCCAGGTCGGCCAGGTCCTGGTAGACCAGCCAGTCGCAGCCCAGGAATTTCTCGACCTCCTCGATGGTGCGGCCGTGCGCGACCAGCTCATCCACCGCCGGCATATCGATGCCGTAGATGTTGGGATAACGCACCGGCGGCGCAGCGGAAGCCAGATAGACCTTGCGTGCGCCGGCGTCGCGCGCCATCTGCACGATCTGCTGCGAAGTGGTGCCGCGCACGATGGAATCGTCCACCAGCAGCACCACCCGGTTGCGGAATTCGAGGTTGATCGGATTGAGCTTGCGGCGAACCGACTTCACCCGCTCGCCCTGCCCCGGCATGATGAAGGTGCGGCCGACGTAACGGTTCTTGATGAAGCCTTCGCGGTACTTCACCCCCAGCACGTTGGAGATCTCCAGCGCGGCGTCGCGCGAGGTGTCGGGGATGGGGATGATCGTGTCGATGTCGTGGTCCGGGCGCAGGCGCAGGATCTTCTCGCCCAGCTTGACCCCCATGCGCATGCGTGCCTTGTGCACGGACACGTTCTCGATCATGGAATCGGGGCGCGCGAAGTACACGAACTCGAATATGCATGGCGCGCGCTGTTCCGGTTCTGCGCACACTTCCGCGAACAGCTCGCCACGCGCGGTGATCACGATCGCCTCGCCCGGCTGCACGTCGCGCATGCGCTGGAAGCCGAGGATGTCGAGCGCGGCCGATTCCGAAGCGACAATGTACTCGGTGCCTTCGTTGTGCTCGCGCTTGCCCAATACCAGCGGACGGATGCCGTGCGGGTCGCGGAACGCCACCAGACCCAGGCCCAGGACCACGCTGACCACGGCGTAGCCGCCCTTCACGCGGCGATGCACGCCGGCCACGGCGCGGATCGCGGCTTCGGGCGAAAGCGTGCGTTGGCGGTCGAGTTCGTGCGCGAACACGTTGAGCAGCACTTCGCTGTCCGAATCGGTGTTGATGTTGCGCCGGTCCTCGGCGAACACGTCCTGGCGCAGGGCATCGGTGTTGATCAGGTTGCCGTTATGGGCCAGGGCGATGCCGTACGGCGAATTGACGTAGAAAGGCTGGGCCTCGTCCAGGCCTTCGGAGCCGGCAGTGGGATAACGGCAATGGGCGATGCCGACGCGGCCTTCCAGCAGGCTCATCGCCTTGGGGTTGAACACGTCCCGGACCAGGCCGTTGTCCTTGTGCAGGCGCAGGCGCGTGCCGTCGGCGGTGGCGATGCCAGCCGCATCCTGCCCGCGATGCTGCAGGACGGTCAGGCCGTCATAAAGCTGGCCGGCGACGTTCTGATTGCCGACGATTCCGACGATGCCGCACATGGTTTGCCTACTCCGCTTGGACTATTGCGACTTTGGCCGTGGCTGGCCGTGGGAACGCTGCTTTGACGATTCGCTGCTTGCCGATTCAATGTCCGCCGGGTCGCGTCCCTGCGCCGACTCGATATTCGCCGGGTCCCGGCGCGTGGAGGAGATGTCGACCGGATCCATTCCGGCCGTGACCTGCGCGACGGAGCCCGGCCCCGCTGGACCTGGTGCCGACAAACTGTCCCTTGCCGTATCGATCAGCTGCGACGCCGCCTCTTCCAGCAAAGGTGCCGGCAGGTCTCCAACGGCGCCATTATCGCCCGTCGACGGCAGATTGCGGAAATCCACCTGCGGCACAGACCATTGCGGCAATCGGGAGCGCATCCAGCCCGCGCCGGGCTGCAGCAGCGGCAGCACTAGGGATTGCCGCCATGACAGCTCGCGTGGCATCGGCGTGAAGCCCATCAGCAGCACAAGCACGCAGGCCAGGAACGCACCGCGCACCAGGCCCAGAACCATGCCCAGCATGCGATCCAAGCCGGACAACCCGACCGACTTGATCATGGACCTGGCCAGTGCGCCGACCAGGACCACGGTCAGCATCACCACGAAGAAACTGAGCGCATAGCCGCCGAATAATTGGGTGGCCGTGGGCACGGCGCCTTCAGCCAGCCAGGAGGCCATGTCGCCACCGAACTGGAACGCGGCCCAGCCAGCCAGCAGCCAAGCGGTCGTGGACACCAGCGTGCCCACCAAGCCCTTGATCAGTCCGAACAAGGCCGAGCCGCCGATGACGACCAGCAGCACGATGTCGATCATGCGGCGCGGGAACCCTGAACGTTTACCCCTTCAGCCTTCATCCTTCCCTGGCCTCTTCCGGATTACCGGATATCACGGATGCGGGCGGACCATGCCGTCGATCCCGGCCTTGGCTGCGACCTGCGCCTTCAGCCTGTCGGCATCGGCGCGGCTGGCCACCGGCCCTACGCGAACGCGGCTGAGGGTGCCCTTGTCAGTCTGGACCTGCTCCACGAAGGCGCTGAACCCGCCGGCGCGCAACTTGTCGCGCAGGACGTTGGCGTCGGCCGGCTTGGAGAACGCGCCCACTTGCACGGCAAAACCGACATTCGCGGCGGCCGGTTTCGGCGCTTCCGCGGGTTTTGGAGCTTCCACGGGCTTGGTCGTCGGCACAGTGGGTTTGGGCGCCACGGCCACGGGCTTGGTGGCCGGGATGGGCGTCGGCGTCTGCGCCGGTTTGGCGGGTTCGGCCGGCAGGGCCTGTGTGGTCACCGGCGCCGCGGCGGCCGCGGCCTGCGGCACGGAAGTCGGGGTTTGCGCATCCAGCGTCACCACCTGCGCCTTCACGTCACTGCGCACCTGCGTGGCCTGCAGGCGCACGGATTCGGCATTGGCGCGATCGGCATACGGTCCGATGCGCACGCGATAGGCGGTCTTGCCGTTGATGGTGGCCGGCTCACGGTACGCAGGTAGTTTGGATTGCTTGAGACGGGCGATCACGGCATCGGCATCGGCCATGGTCGCGTAAGCACCGAAGTTGACCGCGAAATTCCCGCCTGCAGTGGTCGCCGGCAGCATTTCGCCAGCGCTGGCCGCCGGCGCGGTCCCGAGCGGTATCGCTTCACTCGCCGTTGCCGGCTGCGGAGCTGTCGTGGCGGGTGCGCTGCTTTCCATGCCGACCACGCCGCCGCTCGGCGCATTGCCGGGAGTGACCAGGGGCAGCTCGCGAGTCTCGTAATCGCCGCCCGGGGTCGCAGGCACGTCCAGCGGCACATCGGACACGCCGCTGTCAGGAGCGGGGCCCTTGATCAGCATCGGGAGGAAGATCACCGCCAGCGCCACCAGTACTACGGCGCCGATCAGGCGTTGCTTGAGGGCAGTATCCATGGGGGCTCGCAGAACGACGCGGCGGGAATGCCATGCGAATTATACGGTGCCGGGTCTCGGCTTCCCCGTCACTGGCCTGAATGCAGGACGCCCAGGGCCTCGGCTGCGGTATGGAAGGATCCGAAGACGAGGATGCGATCGCCGGCCTGCGCCTCGGACTGCGCAGCCTCCAGCGCGGCTTGCACCGTGGTATGTCGCGCCGCCCGTGCCGCAGCGCTGCCGGCGAGGCGAACGGCGAGCGCATCCACACTTTGCGCACGTGCGCCGACAGCTTCGAGTCCAGCCAGGAACCACTGTGAAACCGCATCGGCGAGCGCCGACACCACACCTTCCACGTCTTTGTCGGACAGGGCCGCGAACACCGCCAGGGTCCGTCCGTGGGTGGGTTTGGCCTGCAACCACGCCGCCAGCTCGCGTGCTGCCTGCGGATTGTGGCCCACGTCCACGATCACGGGCGTGCCGCGATACTGGAAATGCTGCAATCGCCCCGGCAAGGTCGCCGACGCCACGCCTTGGGCGTAGGCGGATTCCGGTATCGCGATATCCAGCGCGCGCAATGCGGCGATGGCGGTAGCCGCATTGGCGCGCTGCACCGGCGCGGCCAGGCCGGGAACGGGCAGTTCCATTTCGGATCCGGCATCGCGCCAGCGCCAGTGGTTCTCGTCCACGGCTTCGTGGAAGAAATCGCTGCCGATGCGGATCGCATTCGCGCCGATGGCGTAGGCGTGGCGCAACAAGCTGGAAGGCGAGTCGATTTCGCCCAGCACCAGCGGTTTCCACGCGCGGGCGATGCCCGCTTTTTCATGACCGATGCTTTCGCGGTCGTTGCCCAGCCAGTCGACATGGTCGATGTCGATGGTGGTGATGACCGCGACATCCGCATCGACGAGGTTGACGGCATCGAGGCGGCCGCCGAGGCCGACTTCGAGCACGGCGAGGTCGAGATCGGATTGCTGGAACAACCACAACGCGGCAAGCGTTCCGAACTCGAAATAGGTCAGCGGGATCTCGCCGCGCACCGCCTCCACCGCTTCGAACGCAGCGACCAGCTCCGCATCGCTCGCTTCACGCCCCTCGATGCGCACGCGTTCGTTGTAGCGGATCAGGTGCGGCGAGGTGTAGCTGCCGACATTCCAGCCCGCCGCGCGCGCGATGGCTTCGATGAAAGCGACGGTGGAACCCTTGCCGTTAGTGCCGCCGACGGTGATGACATTCCTGGCGGGTTTGCCGAGCTGCATGCGCGCGCCGACATCACGCACCCGTTCCAGGCCGAGCTCGACCGATTTCGGATGCTGCTGCTCGATGTAGTCGAGCCATTCTTCCAGCGGACGCGACACGACTTTCAGAGCGCCCGATGCACCGCTTCGCCGAAGAACGGCGTGTGGTGCGCGCAGTCGTTGAGGCGGACGACTTCAAGATTGTCCACGTCCGGGCCTTCCAGCAGGTTGAGCGTGGTCGGCGCCTGGCGGAAGGTCCACAGCTTGGAGATCGGCAGGCCGAGGATGCGGCACAGGATCACCCGGTTGACCGCGTCGTGCGCGACTACCAGCAAGGTGTCGCTCTCGCCCAGGCCTTCGCTCGCGCGCGCCAGCCCCTGCCAGGACCGGTCCAGCACCTGGCGCAGCGATTCTCCGCCGGGCATCAGCACGCTTTCCGGTTCCTCGCGCCACGCCTTGAGGCGTGCGGGATCCTTGTCGTTGATCTCGCTGGCCAGCAGGCCTTCCCATTCACCATGCGCGATTTCCTGCAGGTCGGGTTCGAGGGTCAGCATCGGGATTCGTGCCTCGCCCAAGGCCAGCTCGGCGGTGCGGCGGGCACGCGACAAGGGCGAGGCAACCGCGCGCGTGATTTCCACGTCCTGCAAACGCTTGCCCAGGGCCGTGGCCTGCGATTCGCCTATCGGCGACAACGGGATATCGATCTGGCCTTGGTAACGGCCTTCGGCGTTCCACGGCGTTTCGCCGTGGCGGGCAAGCAGGATGCGCATGCGATGGGGGATCCAGTGGGGTTTCGGTTCGTCCCTCCCGTTTGCCCGGGGCCAACGAAGGGGGGCAAATGATACCGCGCCGCGGCAAATCCCAAGCGACCAGAAGTCCAACGCGCCGCAGCACGCAACCACCTCAGCGCACACCGGAACTGGAAACCCGGGAAACCGCAATCCCGGGCCCGGACGCAACTCCGCCGTTTGTTCACGGCCTGTGCCCACTGCGGGCCGTGATGGGCAGGCGCGTATAATCCGCGCCCTGTTCCGCATAGATCCTGGATGCATTCCATGACGCAAACCATGAAGGCGCTGGTCAAGCGCGAAACCGGCAAGGGCATCTGGATGGAACAGGTGCCGGTTCCGCAGCCCGGCCCGAACGAGGTCCTGATCAAGCTGGAAAAGACCGCGATCTGCGGCACCGACCTGCACATCTACCTGTGGGACGAGTGGAGCCAGCGCACGATCAAGCCCGGCTTGACCATTGGCCACGAGTTCGTCGGCCGCATCGCCGAACTGGGCCCGGGGGTCAGCGGCTACAGCCTGGGCCAACGTGTTTCCGCCGAAGGCCACATCGTCTGCGGCCATTGCCGCAATTGCCGCGGCGGCCGTCCGCACCTGTGCCCGCATACCGTGGGCATCGGCGTGAACCGCAACGGCGCCTTCGCCGAATACATGGTGATGCCGGCCAGCAACCTGTGGCCGATCCCGGACCAGATTCCTTCCGAACTCGCCGCGTTCTTCGACCCGTACGGCAATGCCGCGCATTGCGCGCTGGAATTCGACGTGGTCGGCGAGGACGTGCTGATCACCGGCGCCGGCCCTATCGGCGTCATCGCCGCCGGCATCTGCAAGCACATCGGCGCGCGCAACGTGGTGGTCACCGACGTCAACGATTTCCGCCTCAAACTGGCGGCCGACATGGGCGCCACGCGCGTGGTCAACGTGGCCAAGCAGTCTCTCAAAGACGTGATGGCCGACCTGCACATGGAGGGCTTCGACGTGGGCCTGGAAATGAGCGGCAACCCGACCGCGTTCAACGACATGCTCGACTGCATGTACCACGGCGGCAAGATCGCGCTGCTCGGCATCCTGCCCAAGGGCGCCGGCGTGGACTGGGACCGGATCATCTTCAAGGGCCTGACCGTGCAGGGCATCTACGGCCGCCGGATGTATGAGACCTGGTACAAGATGACCCAGCTGGTGCTCGGCGGTTTCCCGCTGGGCAAGGTGCTGACCCACCAGCTGCCGATCGACGATTTCCAGAAAGGCTTCGACCTGATGGAAGCGGGCAAGGCGGGCAAGGTGGTGTTGAGCTGGAATTGAATTTGCTTGTCGCGTAACGCAGAAGGGCACCCGCAGGTGCCCTTCTTGTCTTGCAGAATGCCGATACTCAGTTGGCGATCGTGAACGTGGCCACGATACGGTCGTCGTAGATATCGGAGGCGTCCTTCAGCTCGTCCGCATCCGAACCGAAGGTGTCGTAGTAACCCACGCTCAGCGTGCCGGGGCCGAAACTCTTGCTTGCGGTGAAGGAGCCATCGAAATAGTCGGCTCGTCCGCCTTCTTCGGCCTCGATCGAGGTGTAGCCAGTGCTGGCACCCAAAGTGATGCCGTAACCGACTTCATAGGAAGCGCTGATAGCGGTATAGAGTTCGTCTGCCTCCGAATTGCCATAATCGTTGGCGTATGCGACCAGACCGCTGACGCTCACGGGGCCGTTCCAGGTGAGCTTTCCGATGTATTCGTTGTAATCGATGCTGCCCTGGCCGGAGGTTTCACCGAAATAGGCGTAGCGAACTACGCTGACGTCCAGGTTCCAGCTGTCGTTCAGATCCGTGTTGTAGCCCACGTATCCATCGACCTCGAAATTGGGGCCGCGGATTCCTGCTTCCGGATCCGGGTCGCCAAAGTCCACGTTGGAACCCCACACGCCCACATACAAGCCGAACGGGGTGGTGTAGGTGATGCCTGCCTGAAACGCCGGGTCTTCATTCGTCTGCGAGACGCCACGGAAGACGTAATCGGTAGTGGCAGCAAGTGTCCAGCTGATCGGGGACTCTTCTTCTTCGGCGGCAGGAGCTTCGGCTTCCTGGGCGAACGACACCATTGGGGCTGCCAGCAGCAGGGCGGCTGCAAGGGCGGTATAGAGCTTGACGGGCTTCATCCGGATTCTCCTGTGTGACTATGGGGGTAAGGTGTCGCAGGCGGTCTATTCGAATCGAGTCTTCTAACGGCAATCAAAAATTCACGATTTTTTAACCGACCCGATATTGCGACGCAACAATAGCCGCCGTCAAGTGCTGGAGAGGAGCTGGAGGGCGTAGCGACGGGGCGCGCCGGCAGCCGGAGGGCCTGTCAGCTTAGGCCTGCGCGGATACCGGGAACACCCCGAACCGGGTCGGCGCCAGGCGCACACTGCTCCCCGTCGCATGCCCATTCCCTTCTGCGTGGGCAGGCAGCTCCACTTCCACTTCGTCCGTGCTCCCGTCCAGGCGCACGCGCAACCGCACACGCGGCCCGTTGCGCTGACGCGACACCACCGTCGCCGGCCAACCGGAGCGGTCGTCGTCCAGTCGCAGATCCTCGGGACGGACATACAACTCCGCCGCGCCCTCACCCGCGGCTGCCGGTGGGGCGAAATCGAGGCCGGCCACATGCAGCCGCCCGTCCCGCCATTCGCCAGGCAGTCGGTTGACCGCGCCCACGAAGGAATACACGAAGGGACTGGCCGGCTCGTCGTAGGTTTCGGCCGGACTGCCGAGCTGTTCGATGCGGCCCTGGTTGAGGATCGCCACCCGGTCGGCGAGTTCGAGCGCCTCTTCCTGGTCATGGGTGACGAACACCGTGGTCAGCCCGGTGCGGTCATGCAGCTCGCGCAACCAGCGGCGCAGGTCGCGGCGGACCTGGGCGTCGAGCGCACCGAACGGCTCGTCCAGCAACAGCACCTGCGGCTCGATCGCCAGCGCCCGTGCCAGGGCCACGCGCTGCCGCTGCCCGCCGGAGAGTTGCGACGGGAAACGCGACTCCAGCCCGTCCAGTTGCACCAGCGACAAAAGCTCCTCCACGCGCTGGCGGATGCGGGTTTCCTGCCAGCGTTCCTTGCCGCGACGCACGCGCAGGCCGAAGGCGATGTTGTCGCGAACGTTCAAATGCCGGAAGAGCGCGTAATGCTGGAACACGAAGCCCACCCGCCGTTCCTGCACGCTCAACCGGGTCGCATCCTGGCCGCCGAACAGCACCCTGCCCGCATCCGCGTGTTCGAGCCCGGCGATGACCCGCAGCAGCGTGGTCTTTCCGGAACCGGACGGGCCCAGCAGCGCCAGCAGCTCCCCCTCGCGGACATTGAGGCTGATGTCATCCAATGCCACGAATTCGCCGAAGCGCTTGCTCAGGTTTTCGATCTTGATGGTCATGGCGAACGTCTCAGTGGCGGTGGTTGGCGGCCAGCGATTCGCCGTGCCGCCATTCCAGGTAGGTCTTCAACACCAGGGTGACCAGCGCGGACAGCGCCAGCAGCGAAGCGGCGGCGAAGGCCGCGCTGTATGCGTATTCGTTGTAGAGGATCTCGACATGCAGCGGCAGCGTGTTGGTACGGCCGCGGATGTGGCCCGACACCACCGATACCGCGCCGAATTCGCCCATCGACCGCGCGCCGCACAACAGCACGCCGTACAGCAGGGCCCAGCGGATGTTGGGCAGGGTCACGCGCCAGAAGGTCTGCCAGCCGCTGGCGCCCAGGCTGAGCGCGGCGAGTTCCTCGTCGGTGCCCTGCTGCTCCATCAGCGGCATGAGCTCGCGCGCGATGAAGGGAAAAGTAACGAATACCGTCGCCAATACGATACCCGGCAGGGCGAAGATGATCGGCGGCAATTGCAGGTGGTATTCGCCCAGCAACGGAAGGCTGAATTGCCAGCCCTCGTCGATCAGGGAGAACGCCCAGCCCTGCGCGCCGAAGACCAGCACGTAGACCAGGCCCGCCACCACCGGCGACACCGCGAACGGCAGGTCGATCAAACTCACCAGCACGCGCTTGCCCCGGAATTCGTGCTTGCTCACCGCCCAGGCCGCCGCGATGCCGAACACCAGGTTCAACGGCAACACGATGCCGGTGACCAGCAAGGTCAATTTCACCGCGGCCAGCGCGTCAGTCTCGGTGATCGCGGTAACGAAAGCCTGCCCGCCCCCGCGCAGGGCCTCGACGAACACCAGCAGCAACGGCAGCAACAGGAACGCCAGCAGGAAGCCCAGTGCACCCAGGATCAGCAACACCTGCACCCAGCGCGGCTCGGTGATGGCGGAAGCTGGGGAGTGCTGGCGTGAAGTGGCACGCTCCACAGGCAGGTCCTCGAAGGGCACGGCGATGACGGCGGAAATCGCTTCGCTCATGCTAACCCGCCCGCTTTCCGGAACGAACCAACCTGGACTGCAGGAAGTTGATCGCCAGCAACAGCACGAACGACAGCAGCAGCATGGCCGCGGCGATCGCGGTGGCCCCGGCGTAATCGAATTCCTCCAGCTTGATCGTGATCAGCAACGGCGCGATCTCGGATACGTGCGGCAGGTTGCCGGCAATGAAGATCACCGAACCGTATTCGCCCACGCCGCGCGCGAAGGCCAGCGTGAACCCGGAGACGACCGCCGGCCACAGCGACGGCAGGATCACCCGCCACATGGTCTGCCAGCGGTTCGCACCAAGCGTGGCCGCGGCTTCCTCCAGTTCGCGCTCCACTTCGGCCAGCACCGGCTGCACCACGCGCACCACGAACGGCAAGCCGATGAACACCAGCGCCACGACGATGCCCAGCGGCGTGTACGCCACCTTGATGCCGATGGCCTCCAGCCAGCGCCCTATCCATCCGCTCGGCCCGTACAACGCGGTCAGCGCGATGCCCGCGACCGCGGTGGGCAAGGCGAACGGCAGGTCGATCATCGCGTCGAAGATGCGCTTGCCGGGAAAGCGGTAGCGCACGAATACCCACGCCACCAGCGTGCCCATCACCGCATTGAACGCCGCCGCCGCCAGGGCGGTGCCGAAACTGATGCGCAGCGCGGCGAGCACCCGTGGCTCGGTCCACACATCCCAGAGACCTTGCCAGCCCAGCCCGCTGGCCTTGAAGAACACGCCCACCAGCGGGATAAGCACGATCAGGCCCAGCCAGGCCAGGGTGTAGCCCAGGCTGAGGCCGAATCCCGGCATCACGCGCTTGGGCGCGCGCCACCGGGAAGGCATGGCCGTTGCGGTGCTCATCGCTTACCTGTTCTCGCCTGCTGCAACTGGTCGAACACGCCGCCATCGGCGAAATGCATGGCCTGGGCCTTGGCCCAGGAACCGGACAGCTTCTCGATGGTCACCAGTTCCAGCCTGGGGAAACGGGCGATGTCGGCGGGATCGGCATACTCGGGATGGCGCGGCCGGTAGTAGTGCTTGGCCGCCAGCCTTTGTCCGGCCGGCGAATACAGGAACTGCAGGTAGGCCTGCGCCACTTCCCGGGTGCCGTGCTTGTCCACGTTCTTGTCCACCAGCGCCACCGGCGGTTCGGCCAGGATCGAAAGCGAGGGCACCACGATATCGAACTTGTCCGGGCCCAGTTCCTCGATCGACAGGAAGGCCTCGTTTTCCCACGCCAACAGCACGTCGCCGATGCGGCGTTGCACGAACGTGGTGGTGGCGCCCCGCGCGCCGGTATCCAGCACCGGTACGTTCCTGAACAGCGCGCCGACGAAGCGGCGAGTCTTGGTTTCATCGCCTTTGAAGATCTTCAGCCCGTACGCCCACGCCGCCAGGTAATTCCAGCGCGC
>JAKFDG010000547.1:0-4988 GCA_036677285.1 Pseudoxanthomonas sp. | reverse complement strand
CAGGCCTACTACGAAGTGCTGGATTCACGCATTCCCGGCGGCTACCACGAAGGCTATCTGGCCTTCTGGGCGCGCTACCTGGCCAACGATGGCACTTTCTGCGACGACGATGGCTGCCTGGACTTGCCCACCTGGAACCACCTGTGGTTCATCGCCTACCTCTGGGTATACACCGTGGCGATCTGGCTCATCACCCGACTGATGCCGAATGCGTGCCGGCGCGCAGGTGAATGGCTTAGCGACCGGCTGTCCGGCTGGGGCGTACTGCTGTGGCCGGTAGTGCTGCTGGCGGTCGTGCGGATCGCACTGGTCGAGCGCTTCGAATCCACCCACGCACTGGTCGATGACTGGTACAACCATGCGCAGTACTTCAGCGTGTTCCTTCTCGGGTTCATGATGGCCCGCGCCACGGGATCCTGGGAAGCGCTGCAGCGTCTGCGCTGGATATCGCTTGCCTTGGCCACCGCCAGTTATGCCTTCATCGTGTGGTACTTCTACGGCAGCGGTTTTGGCGACGCCAACCCGCCGCCGGATGCCTTGCGCCAGTTCCAGCGGACGGTATGGGCGCTGAATCAATGGAGCAGCATTGCCGCCATATTCGGTTTTGCCTACCGCTGCCGGCGTGCGGACAGCCCAGCGCTGCGCTATCTGGTGCCGGCGGTGTTCCCGGTCTACATCCTGCATCAGAGCGTCATCGTGGTGGCCGCGTACAACCTTAAACCGCTGGGCATCACGCCCTTGTTCGAAGGACTGTTGCTGGTCGTGCTGACCTTCGCGGCGTGCTTCGGCGGTTACGAAATCATCCGGCGCGTGGGCTGGCTGCGGCCGCTGTTCGGGCTCAAGCGTCGCGAAAGCACGGTGCCGCCGCTTCTCGATGCTCGACAATCAGCTGGATAGCATTACCGCCACGATAATCATCCGGAACCAGACGGTAGGCCAGGCGCAGTCTCGAAGCCGGGGCTTCGTCGCGCCATCCGCCGAAGTGGATGGCGTTGAGCGGTTCGCCGCGTCCTTCGACGCGAAGAGTGAGCTTGAGGTGGCGTTCTCCGACCACGCGCCAGTCCAGCACGTCGAACTCCCCATCGAACAGCGGTTCGCCGAAGCCCTGCCCCCATGGCCCGCCGCTGCGCAGGGCTTCGGCACTGGCTGCGGCGAATTCCTCCGCGGCGAGTTCGCCATCGCTCAACAATTCTGCTTGAAGCATGGCCGGGTCCAGCAAGGCTCCGGCCTGTTCGCGGAATGCGGCTTCGAACCGGGGGAAATCGCTTTCCTCCAGGCTCAATCCCGCCGCCATCGCATGCCCGCCGAACCTGGCCATCAACCCCGGATGCGCGCTGTCCACGTTGGCCAGCGCATCGCGGATATGGAAGCCCGGGATAGAACGCGCCGACCCCCGCAAGCTGCTGCTGCCAGGTTCGGCCGGCGCGAACGCGATCACCGGGCGATGCAGCTTTTCCTTCATCTTCGATGCCACCAGGCCGACCACGCCCGGATGCCATTCCGGATCGAACAGGCATAACGCGATCGGTGGTTGTCCATCGCCATCCGCGGGCAATCGCGCGAACGCCGCCTCTGCTTCGTCGGTCATCTGCTGCTGCACGCCGCGGCGTTCGGCATTGATGCCATGCAGTACCCGTGCAAGTTCATGAGCCTGGGTGGCGTCGTCGGTGAGCAGGCATTCGATGCCCAGGGCCATGTCTTCCAGGCGGCCTGCGGCATTGAGTCGGGGCGCGATGGCGAAACCGATATCGGCCGCGATCAGCTTCGCCGCCTCGCGACCGGATACCTCGATCAGTGCGCGCAGTCCCGGGCAGCCCTGTCCTGCGCGCAGCCGCCTCAAACCAGCGCCGACCAGCGCGCGATTGTTGACGTCCAACGGCACCAGGTCGGCGACCGTGCCGACGGCCACCAGGTCGAGCAGCACGGACAGGTCCGGTTCGCCCTGGACAAGAAGCATGCCTTGATCGCGAAGCCGCTTTCGCAAGGCAAGCAACACGTAGAACATCACCCCGACGCCGGCCAGCATCTTGCTGGGGAAAGCATCGCCGCGCAGGTTCGGATTGACGATCGCATCGGCTGGCGGCAGCCGCTCACCGGGGAGGTGATGGTCGGTGACCAGCACTTTCCAACCTAGCGCCTTCGCTGCAGTGATGCCGGCGTGGCAGGCGATGCCATGGTCGACCGTGACCAGCAGATCGGGTTCGAGGGCGGCGAGTTCCTGCACCAGCGCCGGCGACAGGCCATAGCCATGCACCATGCGATTGGGCACCGCCGGCGTTACCCGGGTCGCACCCAGCAGGCGCAGGCCGCGCACGCCCACGGCGCAAGCCGTAGCCCCATCGCAATCGAAATCGCCGACCACGACAATGTGCCGGTTCCAAGCAATGGCGTCGGCGAGCAATGCGGTCGCACCCTCCAGGCCACCGAGCGAATCGGGCGGCAACAGGTGTGCGAGTTTCGGTTGCGCCTGCTCGATGCCCATGGCGCCCCGTCCCGCATAAATGCGGCCCAGCAATGGCGATACCGAATCGGGCCAGCTTCCTGCCGCATCGACCATGCGTCGACGGATCCTGGGGCTTTGCGTCATGGCTCGAGTTTCATCAATGGCCGCCGCCAGAACCGCCAGCGCTGCCCGCGCCGCAGGATGAAACTGGCGCCATCCTCGAAATCCAGGACCAGCGATTCCAGTTCGCGCTTTTCCACCGCCTCCAGCAGTGGCTGCACGGCGTCGCGCGCGAGCGTGTCCAGCGCGCGCAGATGGCGCAGGTCGACCAGCGCATCGACCTCCTGGGCGCCTGGCGCCGCGTCAGCGACGTTAGAGGCCTTTGCCAGCGCGCGCAACAGGATGTCATTGCCCTTGATCTGCCGGTGGTTCGTGCGCACGAAATCCGGCAATGCCCCGGCACCCCAGAACCACAGGGAATTGACCGGCGCCTTTCCCTGGATGACGCGCTGGGCATTCCACGGATGGTTGTGCAGCAGTACCTGGGTTTCGCTCAGCAATGCGCGCCACCGGCGTCCCAGGTCGCCTTCGGGCAGGTGCGCGAACAGGTCGTCGCCGAGTACCTCGTCCGGCGTCGCAAACGGCGGGAACTTCGCTTCCCGCGACAGGCGCAGGTACCAGCGCGACGGATGTGGCGCATCCAACGCGAATCCTGCATCACCGAACAGCGGCTTCAACGCGGGCAGGAACTGCGCTACGTCCTCGACGGTAAGTCCCAGGGCCGTGCCGTGGGAAAGCATGCGCGCGCCGCCCATGTCCGGGGCCACGTGCGCCGGGTCGACCCGCACCCAGGCCGCCTGCGCGGCATCGCCCGCATCCACTTGCCGGGTCAATGCGGCGATCGGCCAATGGTCGGGTATCAGCTGGAAATGACGGCGCAACTGCGCACGTTCACCCGACTCTCCATGCTCCTGGTCCGATCGCGCCAGGGCCTTGCCCAGTGCCATGGGCAATGGTTGCCCGGCAAAACGCGAGCGCAAAGGCAGCAGCAGCGTCGCCGATGCCATATACGGTCCCCGATCAGCCCGCGTACGCGACGCTGACGATTTCGTACTCGCGTTGCCCGGCCGGTGCATCGATGGTGATCGCGTCGCCTTCGTGCTTGCCGATCAGCGCACGCGCAAGCGGGGAGGAAATCGCGATCATGGCCAGCTTGATGTCGGCTTCCAGGTCGCCGACGATCTGGTAACGCTTCTCTTCGTCGGTTTCCACGTCGGCCAGGGTCACTGTGGCGCCGAACACCACGCGCGAGCCGGCGTTGAGCTGGGCCACGTCGATGACCTCGGCATGCGACAGCTCGCTCTCCAGCTGCTTGATGCGGCCTTCGATGAAGCTCTGTTGCTCCCGTGCCGCGTGGTACTCGGCGTTTTCCTTCAGGTCGCCATGCGCACGCGCCTCGGCGATGGCGGCGATGACCGCCGGCCGCTTCACCGATTTCAGCTGGTCCAGTTCCTCGCGCAAACGTTGCGCGCCTTTCAATGTCAGTGGCGCTCTCATTGGAATGTGCTCACCCTTGCAGCTCCTTGTGCAGTTCCTGCAGCGCCCAGACGGGGCCAGTGCCGCGGAATTCAAGCGAATGCACCAGCGCACGGGCGCCGGCGATGGTGGTGGAATAGGTCACGCGATGCTGCAAGGCTTCGCGCCGGATCGAGAACGAGTCGGCGATCGCCTGGCGTCCCTCGGTAGTGTTGACGATATACACGATTTCGCCGTTCTTGATCAGGTCGACGATGTGCGGGCGCCCTTCGACCACCTTGTTGATCTGCTCGCAGGCGTGTCCGTTCTCGGTCAGCCAGGCGCAGGTGCCGCGGGTGGCGACCAGGGTGTAGCCGCGATCGATCAGGTCCTTGGCCACCGGCAGCACGCGCGGTTTGTCCGGGTCGCGCACCGACAAGAACACCTTGCCCACAGGCGGCGCCTTGATCCCGCCGGCTTCCTGCGCACGGGCGAACGCGGCGCCGAAATTGCGGCCCACGCCCATCACCTCGCCGGTGGAGCGCATCTCGGGGCCGAGGATCGGATCGACGCCCTGGAACTTGGCGAACGGGAAGATGGCTTCCTTCACCGAGTAGTAATGCGGCACGATCTCCTTGATCGCGCCCTGCTCGGCCAGCGACTTGCCGGCCATGCAGCGTGCGGCGATCTTGGCCAGCGGCATGCCGGTGGCCTTGGACACGAACGGTACCGTGCGCGAGGCGCGCGGGTTCACTTCCAGCAGGAAAATCGTGTCGTCGCCTTCATCGTTGGTCTGGATGGCGAACTGGGTATTCATCAGCCCGACGACGTTCAGGGCCTTGGCCAGTTCGACGACTTGGCGGCGCAGTTCAGCTTGGGTCTTTGCGGAGAGCGAGTAAGGTGGCAACGAGCAGGACGAGTCGCCCGAATGCACGCCGGCTTCCTCGATGTGCTCCATCACCCCGCCGACCAGGACCACGCCGGTGTGGTCGGCGATCACGTCGACGTCCACTTCCACCGCGTTGTCGAG
>JAKFDG010000546.1:0-5075 GCA_036677285.1 Pseudoxanthomonas sp. | reverse complement strand
TCGGCCGACATCACCGCATCCTGGCGCACCGCGAACCAGTCCCGGTTCCTGAGCTCGTCGCGTACCTGCCAGCCGTTGTAGCTGGGCGTGATGGTGAACAACACTCTATCCACGATCATTCCTCCTTGCGCTTTCCGCAACCGAGTCCGAGGTTCGCGCAAAGGATTGCATGCGATTGTTGCATGCACGTTTCGGGGATCCTGGCCGCGCAGGACCGAAGAAATGCGTTGGAAGACAGCATGCCGGAAAGGTGCCGCCCACCGGATCGGCCGACAGTTTCTGTTTGCTACTGACCAGTCACGCGCCAGATCGCATTGCCTACGTCATCGGCAACCAGCAGCGCGCCGCTGCGATCCACCGCAACCCCGACTGGCCTACCCTGCGCATCACCCCGAGCGTTGACGAAACCGTCGAGCACGGTCTCGATCTGGCCCGAAGGGCGTCCGTCGGCGAACGGCACGAACACGACCTTGTATCCACTCAACGGTTTGCGGTTCCATGAGCCGTGCAGGCCGATGAAGGCGCCGTTGCGATAACGCGCCGGCAAGGTCGATCCTGCATAGAAGGCCAGCCCGAGGGGAGCGACGTGCGAACCGAGCGCGTAGTCGGGCGCGATGGCCTTGGCCACCTGTGCCGGATCCTGCGGTTTCACGCGCGCATCGACATGCTGTCCATAGTAGCTGTACGGAAATCCGTAGAAAGCGCCGTCGCGCACCGAAGTAAGGTAATCCGGCACCAGGTGGTCGCCCAGCTCGTCGCGCTCGTTGACCACCACCCACAACCTGCCGTCGTGCGGCTGCCACGCCAGCGCGGTCGGATTGCGCAGGCCGGAGGCGAACACGCGACGGGTCCCATCGGCGGGACTGATTTCCAGCACTGCGGCGCGTTCTATTTCGTTCTCCATGCCGCGCTCGCCGACGTTGCTGTTGGAACCGACGCCGACGTACAGCCTGCTTCCATCCGCGCTCGCCACCAGGCTCTTGGTCCAGTGGTGGTTGATGGGGCCGGCCGGCAGGTCCGCGACCTTGGTCGACGCGGCAGTGATCGAGGTCTCGCCCTCGCGATAGGGGAAGCGCACGAGCGCATCGGTATTGGCGACGTAGAAGGTGCCGCCGACCAGGGCCATGCCGAACGGCGAATGCAGTCCCTGCAGAAACACGCTGCGCGTCTCGGCCACGCCGTCGCCATCCGCATCGCGCAGCAGCGTGATGCGATTGGCGCTGGGCACGCCCGCGCCCGCCTTCTTCATTACCGATTTCATCACCGCGCCCTTGATGCCCTTGCCGTCCTCCGGCTTGGGGGGCGCATTGGTTTCCGCCACCAGCACATCGCCGTTCGGCAACACGTACACGGTGCGTGGATGGTCCAGATCGCGGGCGAAGGCCTGCACCACGAAACCGCTGGCGGCCGCCGGTTTTCCGTTCGCCGGCCAGCCCACGGCCGGCGCGATATGCACGGTCGGGATCAGCGATTTGTGGGGAGCCACCAGCACCGGGGTCGGTCCGGTGTCCTCGCCCGTGGCTATTTGCGGCGCAATGCTGCTGCAGGCGGCAGGCGCGGCGAGGATCGCCATACAGGCAACACGGCTTGCGATGTTCATTGGGCACTCCACTGGACGCACGGCATCAAGGCGGCTATCACGCGGAAGTTTCCGGTTGCCCGCAGTCTGCGACGGGGATCGTCAATCCAGTGTGAGATTGCGGACGCGTCCTCATGGGCGGGGCAGCAAGTCCATAAACAAGGAAAGGCCCGGCAGAACCGGGCCTTTGCCTTTACCACGGACCTTGGGTGCGTCTAAGCAAGCGCACGCGGCCGCAGCGAAACGGTTACCGCGCTCTTCCGCGGGTGAACAGGTTGACGATCAACAACAGCACTACCGCACCGATGAACGCGGTGATCAGGAAGCCCACCGTGCCGCCCATGCTGAAACCGACCATGGGCAGAAGGAATCCACCGAGGAAGCCACCGATGATGCCTACAATCACGTTGAGCAGGATGCCCTGCGAACCATCACGCTTCATCACCAGGCTGGCCAGCCAACCCGCGATACCACCGACGATCAGGTAAATGAGGAAATTCATCGAGCACTCTCCTTGGTGTTGCTGTGGATAGGCATTCCCGCATCACGCGGGAACAGGTGAACTCCGAACTCGAACCGATTTAAGGCTGCGCCGCGTGAAGTCACTGTTAAATGCTTGTCCCGGTGCCATTCACTTCCTGTTGCCCGTACTTGATAGCGCGATCCGGCCCGGCATGCACGCCGCCATGCAGCACGGATCGGGAGTGCGGCGCAGTCATCGGCTACATTGCGCGCATGCCGTCCTCGCCCCCACTGACTCCCCCACGCTTGTGGTTGTTGCCGCATCCGCGCCGCCAACGCGGAGAGCCTGCGATTCGCCCGCTATTGTGCGATGCGCTCGGTTGCGACGACGACGCCTTGCCGCTATCCCGCGACCCTCAGGGACGCCCTCGCCTTGGAACGCCTTACGAACGCTACGACGCAGGCTGGAGCCACAGCGGCGATGCGCTGCTGCTGGCCCTGGGGGAATCGATCCAGCTGGGGGTGGACATCGAACAGGTACGCCCGCGACCGCGCGCGCGCGAACTGGCGCTGCGCTTCTTCCATCCCGATGAAGTGCATTGGCTCGGCATGCAGGAAGAAGCCGCCATGGAGTTTTCCTTCGTGCGCTTGTGGTGCGCCAAGGAGGCCGTGCTGAAGGCGCATGGCAAGGGCCTGTCGTTCGGCCTGGAGAAACTGGTGTTCGCCGAGGACGACGGCACGTTGCGCCTGATCGCCTGCGACCCCGCGCTCGGCGCGCCCGGCGAGTGGACGCTACGAGAATGGGCGCCACTGCCCGGTTATCGCGCCGCGCTGGCGTGGCGGGCGCGCTAGTCCCTTTCCTGCGCGAGTGGCGAGCGACATCGGCGATAATCCAGCGATGAACGATGCGACTTTCCCCGCCGCGCTGCGCGACGAATTGCGACTGGGCCTGACCACGCTGGGCCTGGATGCGACCACGCTCGCGCCGCCGCTGCTGGATTACCTTGCCCTGCTCGCGCGCTGGAACCGCACCTACAACCTCACCGCGGTCCGCGACCCGCGCGAAATGGTCACCCGCCACCTGCTGGATTCGCTGGCGATGCAGCCTTTCGTCGAAGATGGAAACCTGGCTGACCTGGGCACCGGCCCCGGGCTACCGGGCATTCCCCTGGCCATGGCCCGACCGCAATTGCAGGTCACGCTGGTGGAAAGCAACGGCAAGAAGGCGCGCTTCCTGCGCGAAGCCGTGCGCACCCTGGGCCTGTCCAACGCGCGCGTGGCCGAGTCCCGCGCCGAAGCGCTGGACGAAGCCGTCGCTTATGACGCCCTCACCGCGCGCGCACTGGACGTGCTGGCCGGCATCATCCAGGTCGGCGGCCACCTGCTGAAACCCGGCGGCCGGCTGCTGGCGATGAAAGGCGTGCGTCCCGACGAGGAAATCGCCGCGCTGCCTGCCGGCTGGACCGCCGAGGCCGTGCATCCGCTGGTCGTGCCGGGCTTGCTGGGCGAACGGCACCTGGTGGTGGTGCGCAAGGCCCCATAGCCGGTTCCTGCCGCAGCAAACCAGCACGCACCAGGAACGCGCAGAAGCCGGCCTCTCCGTTCCCGATCCGGCGCATTCATCCGTGTCCAGCCCGCATTTCCGGCCATGCCCGGTTCGCAGCGGCCCCGGCTACCCGCATAATCCCCGGTCCCGGACGTTCCCACAGGCATCCCCACGCATGGCTCGCATCATCGCCGTCGCCAACCAGAAAGGCGGGGTCGGCAAGACCACCACCGCGGTCAACCTGGCCGCCGCGCTGGCGCGTGCGCCAAAGCGCGTGCTGCTGGTGGACCTGGATGCACAGGGCAACGCCACCATGGGCAGCGGCGTGGACAAGCGCGAACTGGAAGCCTCCAGCTACGATGTCCTGCTGCAGGAAGCCGACGCGCGCTCGGTCATCGTCAAGACCCCGGAAGACTTCGACCTGATGCCGGGCAACATCGACCTGACCGCGGCCGAGATCCAGCTGATGGACATCGAAAACCGCGAGCAGCGCCTCAAGACCGCGTTGGATCCGCTGCGCGACGACTACGACTACATCCTCATCGACTGCCCGCCGGCGCTGTCGCTGCTCACCCTCAATGCGCTGACCGCCGCCGACTCGGTACTGGTGCCGATGCAGTGCGAGTACTACGCGCTGGAAGGCCTGAGCGCACTGATGGAAACCATCGAGGCGCTGAAGGCACGGCTGAACCCGAAGCTGGAGATCGAAGGCGTGCTGCGGACCATGTTCGACGTGCGCAACAACCTGGCCAACGCGGTTTCCGCCGAACTGACCACGCACTTCGGCGACAAGGTGTTCCGCACCATCGTCCCGCGCAACGTGCGCGTGGCCGAGGCGCCCAGCCACGGCCAGAGCATCGTCGGTTACGACAAGGCCTCGCGCGGCGGCGTGGCCTACCTGGGCCTGGCCGGCGAAATACTGCGCCGCCAGCACGAACGCAACAAGCCGCAGCCGAAGCACCTGGAGACCGTGTAAATGTCCGCACCGAAGAAGCGCGGCCTCGGCCGCGGCCTGGAAGCATTGCTCGGCCCCAAGGCCGCCGCCACCCCACCGCCGGAAGCCCAGCCCGGCGAAACCCTGCGCCAGATCCCGGTCAAGCAGCTGCAACCCGGCAAGTACCAGCCGCGCACGGGAATGGACCCGGCCAAGCTGAGCGAGCTGGCCGAATCGATCAAGGCCCAGGGCGTCATCCAGCCGATCGTGGTCCGCGAGCTGGCGCCGGGCAAGTACGAAATCGTCGCCGGCGAACGCCGCTGGCGCGCCTCGCAGGAAGCCGGCCTGAGCGAAGTGCCGGCGGTGGTGCGCGAGCTGGACGACCGCACCGTCATCGCCATGGCCCTGATCGAGAACATCCAGCGCGAGGACCTCAATCCGCTGGAGGAGGCGCAGTCACTGCAGCGCCTGATCGGGGAATTCTCACTGACCCACGCCGAGGCCGCCGAGGCGGTGGGCCGATCCCGCGCCGCGGTGTCCAACCTGCTGCGCCT
>JAKFDG010000545.1:0-1862 GCA_036677285.1 Pseudoxanthomonas sp. | reverse complement strand
CCTCGACGAGCAGTGGCCGCTGGTGATCCCGCTGTTGCACCGCGAAGGGCACGGCATCCAGATCGATGCGCTGATCACCGACGAAGCCGATGTGTCGATCATCTTCTCCTTCACCCGCTCGTACTTCATGGTCGACGTGGCGATCCCGGCGGAGTTCGTCGGCTTCCTCAAGCGCATCCTGCCGGGCAAGCACATCGCCGAGCTGTACACCTCGATCGGCTTCTACAAGCACGGCAAGTCGGAGTTCTACCGCGCGCTGATCAACCACCTGGCGACCACCGACGACAGGTTCATCATGGCCCCCGGGGTGCGCGGCATGGTCATGAGCGTGTTCACCCTGCCGGGCTTCAACACGGTGTTCAAGATCATCAAGGACCGTTTCTCGCCGTCGAAGAACGTCGACCGCGCCACGGTGATCGAGAAATACCGCTTGGTGAAGAGTGTCGATCGGGTCGGCCGCATGGCCGATACCCAGGAGTTCGCCGACTTCCGCTTTCCCAAGAGCAAGTTCGATCCGGAGTGCCTGGCCGAACTGCTGGAGGTGGCGCCGTCGACGGTGGAAGTGGAGGGCGACACCGTGCTGATCCGCCACTGCTGGACCGAGCGGCGCATGACCCCGCTCAACCTGTACGTCGAAAATGCCAGCGAGGCGCAGGTGCGCGAGGCGCTGGACGATTACGGCCTGGCGATCAAGCAACTGGCGGCGGCCAACATCTTTCCCGGCGACATGCTGCTGAAGAACTTCGGCGTCACCCGCCACGGCCGGGTGGTGTTCTACGACTACGACGAGATCTGCTTCCTCACCGAAGCCAATTTCCGCCGTATCCCGCCGCCACGCTATCCGGAGGATGAGATGTCTTCCGAGCCCTGGTATTCGGTGGCGCCGCTGGACGTGTTCCCCGAGGAGTTCCCGCCGTTCCTGTTCGCCGATATCCAGCAGCGCCGCTTGTTCAGCCAGTTGCACGGCGATCTGTACGACGCCGACTACTGGAAGGGCCTGCAGGAAGCGATTCGCTCCGGCAAGGTGATCGACGTGTTTCCCTACCGGCGCAAGGCTGACCCGGTTTGATCTGGATCAGTTGAAATCATCCGCGGGGGGGCTAGGCTCAAATCAAGAGCCAGCGATAGCTCTTGGGTTGGAACTCGAGTAGGAGGAAGTTCCATGAATATCAAGTTGCTGAATGTCTTAGAGGATCTGCTGGTCGCCCTGGGTTTGCGCGAACGTCCACAGGCGCAGCCCATTCCCGTACGCAGCAATCCGCCCCGCGATCCGCGCGCGCCGGGTCGGCATCGTTAAGCCGGGGTCATGGGCTGAGCTGCGGGTGGTGGGCAAACCACTGCTCGATCAGCTCGCGCATGCGCTCGCCGGAAAAGCTCGCAAAATGTCCGCCATGCACGCTGCGCACCGCTAGCTCGCGCAGCCGCGCGAGGCTGCGGGCATAGTCCTGCAGGTTGGAGTGGTAGGCATTCTCCACCAGCGGGCCGTCGTAGAGTATGTCGCCGGAGAATAGCGTCTGCGTCGCCGCCTCCCACAGGCTGATACCGCCGGGCGAATGACCGGGAGTATGCAGCACCTCGAGTATCCGGTCGCCCAGGTCCAGCACATCGCCTTCCTCGATCAGCCGCGTCGCCGGCGCCGCCTTGACCCGGTATTCGGCGTAGCACAGTGGGCAGTCCGGGTGTGCCTCGAACATCTGCTCGCCGACGCAATCCGCGGCCAGGGTGTTGGCCGCGGTGGGCGCGGCGAGGATATCCGCCTCGGCCGGATGCACCAGGCGCTCGGCGAATTCGTGATGGCCGGCGATATGGTCGAAGTGGGTGTGGCTGGCCACCGCCAGCAGCGGCCGTTCGGTCAGCCAGGG
>JAKFDG010000544.1:0-4823 GCA_036677285.1 Pseudoxanthomonas sp. | reverse complement strand
GGCTCGCCGCCGGTCAGGCGCAGTTTGCTGACGCCCAGCCGGGCGAAGCCACGCACCAGGGTTTCGATTTCGTCGAATGACAGGCGCGAGGCGGCATCTAATCCGTAGTCGTCGGGCACGTGCTCGGCGGGCATGCAGTAACCGCAGCGGAAGTTGCAGGCTTCGATCACCGACAGACGCAGGTCGCGCAATGGCCTGCCACGCGTATCCAGGGGCCAGGCGGTCGTTTGCGGGACAGCGCTCATGCGGGCATTCATTCTGGCGGGATGCGGGCTGCGGTGGTCTCGTGCAAGGCTATCACTTCGCCTGTTGTGGCCACGCGATAGCCCCGCGCCGCCAGCGCCCGCCCGTCTTCGGCGCTGGCATAGTGGTAAAGCACGCAGCGCTGCAGCAGTTCCATCGGATATTCCCGCTCCAGGTCGTCGATACCGCTGTGCGAGGGATTGCCGTGCAGGCCACAGTCGTGGGCGACCAGTTCGCCGGCGTCGGCGAACTTCGCCAGGGTCTCCGGGATCGGCCGGGTATCGCCGGTCCAGACCACGCTGCCACGCAGGCGCAGGCCGTAGGCCGTTTCCGGCCAGTGGTGCCTCGCCGGGAATACCTCCAGGCGCACGCCGTCATGCCAGAACGAACCGCCGACCGGGATCACCTGGAATGCATCCCAGAAATTCACCCCGCCCTCGGCCAGTGCATTTGGGTAGTCGCCGATGCGCTGGTGCAATAGCGGCAGCACCGTGGCTGGCACGTACAGCTTCACCCGCCCGCGTCGCGCTTCGTCGAAATACGAGGCGACGAACAGCCGCTCGAATCCGGCCACATGGTCCAGGTGCACATGAGTGACGAACAAGGCGTCGGGCACCGCGCCGTAATGCGCGAGGAACGCCGACAAGCCTTCGCCTCCGCAGTCGATGGTCAACCACGGCCGGCCGTCCCGCTCTATCGTCGCGTTGGCCGAACCCAGTTCCACCGCCGCGGCATTGCCCACGCCAAGGAATCGCAACGCCCAGCCCATCAGTAGCCCCGTTCCCAGGTGGTGTCGTAGGCGCGGCGCAGGCGCGCGAAATCCCGCATGACTTCATCACGGGTGCGCGTGCCACGAAGTTTCAGCAGCGAGCGCTGCAGGCGCATCAAGTTGTTCTCGCGCCAGCGGGTGGCAGGGATGCGAATGGTCCCGCGGTCGAAATCGATCAACCAACCCTGCCCTTGCGGATTGAAAAGCAGGTTGTGCGCATTGAGGTCGGCGTGGTCCAGTCCGGCGCGATGGAAGCGCGCGACCAGTCGGCCGCTTTCTTCCCACGGCGCGTCCTTGCCTGCCACCAGTGCGCGATCGGCCAGCGAACGCACGTCCGGCAAGCGCTCCAGCAGGATTGCGGCGCGATAGCGCATGCCGTCGCGCACATAGCTGGCGGCGACGGGCCGAGGCACTGGCAGGCCCTTGGCCAGCAGCGCGCGGGTCAGTCTGAATTCGGCGAAACTGCGGGTGCGGTTGGCGCCATGCCAGAGATACTGGTCGCGGCTGAGCCTGGCCGCCCAGCCGCCGCGCAGGTACAGGCGCAGCAGGCTGGGGCCGAACGGCGCATCGATGAACCAGGCCCCGCCGCGCCCGCCGCTTTCCACCGGCCGCGCGCGTTCGCCCCAACCCGCGGGATGGAACCAGTCGGGGTCCACTTGCCGTAACTGTTTGCGGTCGAACAGAATCGCTCCCAATCCGCTACCTTCGCGAAACGGCGTCATGGATTCCGTGGCGTCAAAATCGACCATCCAGCGAGTCTAGGGCCTGTTAACGCTATTTGGATAGGCCACGTTGCTTCGCCTAGGCCGTCAGGTGTTCGTGCGTGGCGCAGCGAAAGGCTGGCCGCCTGTTCAAGCCGCGCGCGGACGGCACGGCGGCCTAGGCGGAGCAACCCGAAGGGCCGCACTTGAGTGCGCACGGGGCAGCGTCATCATCCGGTCGCGTATCGACATACACTTCCTCATCTTCCTCGCCCCGCACGCACTCAAGTGCGGCGTGGCCTACCCAAATAGCGTTAGCAGGCCCTGACACTTGTCAACCATTCCCCAATCGCTCTGCCTCCTGCGCCTGTCGGCACTGGGAGACGTGACCCACGTCGTGCCCCTGGTCCGCACGCTGCAGCGGGCATGGCCGCAGGCGCGGCTGCACTGGGTGATCGACAAGGCCGGACACAAGCTGCTCGAGGGCCTGGACGGCGTGGTCTTCCATACCTACGACAAGAAATCCGGACTGGCCGGCATGCGCGCCTTGCGCGGGGAATTGCCTGCGGATGGTTTCGATGCGCTGTTGCAGATGCAGGTGGCGTTGCGAGCCAACGTGCTGTCGGGCTTCATCCCGGCGCGGCGACGCATCGGCTACGACCGCGCGCGCTCCAAGGATCTGCACGGGCTGTTCGTGAACGAGCGTATCGCCGACCGTCCTGGCATCCACGTGCTGGACGCGATCGGCAGTTTCTGCGAGCCGCTCGGGCTCAAGCAGACCCAGGTCGCATGGGATCTGCCGGTGCCGGATGCGGCACGCGAATGGGCGCGGGCGCAATGGCCGGCCGATGGCACGCCGACGCTGCTGATCTCGCCCTGTTCCAGCCATGTGCGCCGCAACTGGTACGCCGACCGCTATGCCGCTGTGGCCGACCATGCCGCAGCGAAGGGCTGGCGCATCGTCCTGTGCGGCGGCCGCAGCGCGCTGGAGCGCGACACCACCGATGCGATCCTGGCGGCGATGCACGCGCCGGCGCTGGACCTGGTCGGCAAGGACACCCTGAAGCAACTGCCCGCCTTGCTGGAGCGCGCCGACCTGGTGATGACCCCGGACTCCGGCCCGATGCACATTGCCAACGCCATGGGCGCGAAGGTGCTGGGCCTGCATGCGGCGAGCAACCCGGTGCGTAGCGGACCGTACTCGGATATCCGCTACTGCGTGGACAGGTACGACGCGGCAGCGCGGAAGTTCCTGGGCAAGCCGGCGAGCGAACTGAAGTGGGGGACGAAGATCGAGTTCGACGACGTGATGGATTTGATCGCCGTGGAGGACGCGATCGCCGCGTTCGAGCGATACGCAAGCGGCAACACCGATCGATGAATTCCGCGCACGGCGGTGCTCGATCCGCCTACCTCAAGGGGTCGCGCCGGCCTTGTAATCCTGGTACGACTTCTCTTCCACGTAGCTGGATCCCAGCGCCAGGTTGATGTCCTTCTTGATCCGCGCACGGTCGTCGTTCTCGAAATACACCGCTCGCGCAAGACGGATGAATTCAGCATCGAATTCCTGCGCCTTCTCCTTGATGCGGATGTCGTCCTCGATCACCCACAAGCGCTCGTTGACCGCCTTCAGCTGGGCGCGCAACTCGACGATGTTCTTGCCTGCGGCCGGGTGCGCCAGCCACGTGCTTTCCAGGGCCGACAGTTCGTTGCGCACGTTGGCCAGCTTGGCCGCATCGGACATGCGTTCCGACTTGATCTGCAGGATGGCGATCTTGTCGAGCAGTTCGCCGAAGGACACGGGGACAAGTATTTCGGACATGGGATCGACTCTCGTTGCAGGAACGGGAAGTGTAACGGCGGAGACGGAGGCAGGCATGAAAAAGCCCCCTTGCGGAGGCCTTTGCATATATGGCGGAGAGGGAGGGATTCGAACCCTCGGTGCGCTATAAACGCACGCCTGATTTCGAGTCAGGTACATTCGACCACTCTGCCACCTCTCCGGGTCGCCCCGGCCGCACGGACCGGGGCGTGCATGATACGGGCCGGACCGCGTCGGGACAAGCGAAACCGCCGCAAAGGTGGCCAACACATCAACGCTGAACCCCTGCCGCCCCGCTGCTCCCTGAAACCTTGATGCCTGTCCGTTTCCCCACGATCATTTCGTTAAAGCCGATACGGACAATCGGATTCAGACCAACAGGGCGCCATGATCGAATTCGGACATCTGACCCACGTGGGTCTACGCCGTGACTTGAACGAAGACACCTATTACGGTGACAGCGAGCTGGGACTGTGGCTGGTGGCCGATGGCATGGGAGGACACGCCTGCGGCGAGGTCGCCAGCGCCCTGGCCCGCGAGACCATCGTGCGCGAGATCCGCGACGGTACCCCGCTGGCGCAGGCGATCCGCATCGCCGACGAGGAAATCATCCGCACCTCCCGGCGCCGCAACGACAGCCTGCCCATGGGCACCACCGTGGTGGCGGTGCGTGTGCACGGCAACCGCTTCGAAGTGGCCTGGGTCGGTGACAGCCGCGCGTACCTGTGGCGCGAGGGCAACCTGGCCCAGCTCAGCCAGGATCACAGTTACGTGCAGGAGCTGATCGCCCAGGGCGCGCTGACCAGCGAGCAGGCCCGCTCGCATCCGCACCGCAACGTGGTCACCCAGGCACTGGGCGTCACCGACCCCAACCACCTCAATGTGGAAACCATGACCGGCGAACTGAAACCGGGCATGCAACTGCTGTTGTGCAGCGACGGCCTGACCGAGGAAGTGGACGACAAGGGGATCGCCAGCACCCTGCGCCACGAGGATTGCAGTGCCCAGGAGTGCGTGGACATCCTGGTCGCCGCCGCGCTGGATGGTGGCGGTTCCGACAACGTCACCGCGATCCTGGTGCGCTGCCACTAACCCGCCTTGTAGAGCCGGGCCTGCTTCTGCTCGGCTGCTCTTGATTACACGCCGCGAAGCACCGAGCAAGTCGGCTTACAAAGCTGAGAGATCCCACACGCACCGGTCGCCGGACTTCTTGCGCAGCGTCACCAGACGCGCCTCATGCGCGGCCAGTTCGGCGGCCGAGGCCTGCACACGCGGGCGCGGGCGTTCG
>JAKFDG010000543.1:0-3176 GCA_036677285.1 Pseudoxanthomonas sp. | reverse complement strand
CCTGCTGCAGCGCACATTGAACCGTCACCCGGAACCCGTATAACCGGTCCAGCATTCGCGGGGACAGGATTTGCGGGTGCGCCCATCCACGTTGCCGGCCCGGCCGCAATCTGTCGCTCGGGCTTGCCGACGTGTCCACGACCAAAAGGAAGGGGAAAGGCATCATGTCCAAGGCAATGAAGCTGTCGTTGATGATCGCGTTGTCGCTGTCCGCGTCCGTGGCCCAGGCCCAGACCGAATTGATTCCCAAGCAGTTGTCCGGCCCGCCCGAGGAGTTCGCGCAGATGCGCGCACCCGATCCGGCGCAGTCGGCGGTGATTTCCAAGAGCGCGCTGCTGCCGATCGAGTTCGCCGGCAAGAGCGGTGCGGCGGTCAGCCTGCCGGTGGAAAACGGCAAGCTGCGCTTCGCGCTGTTCTCCGGCGGCGCCGACTGGCAACCGCAACTGGCTTCGCCCTCCGGCCGGCCGTTGATCGCGCAGAAGATGGCCAGTGCCGCCAAGGCAACGCGCCTGGGCATTGGCTCGGTCGACAACGCCCATCCGGCCACGCAGTACGGCCTCGAAGGACTGCAACGCGGCGAATGGACCTTGACCCTGCGGCCCGCCAATGGCCTGGCCAAGAACCAGGCGAAGCGCGGCTATGTGCTGATGGAAGGCGATGCGCGCACCGAGCTGGCTTCGTATCCCATGCATCGCCGCCAGTGGGTCGGCAACGGGCTAGGCTTCGCCGCGGTGCTCAGCGGCAGCGCGCAGAAAGACATCCAGCTGGGCGCGGCGGCCGGCCGCATCGAACGCAGCAGCCTGCGGGTGATCGCGCCGGATGGCAGCGAGAGCCGCTGGCCGATGTCCGATGACGGACGTCGCGGCGACAAGGTCGCGCGTGACGGGGTTTATGGCGGCACGTTCACGCCGGCCACGACGGGCACCTACATCGTGCAGGTGATCGCGCATGGCATCGACCGCGATGGCGCCGCGTTCGTGCGCACCGCCGAGCACGTGGTGCCGGTGATCGCGCCCGGCCTGAAACTCGGCGCCTCGCGGGTCGGCGCGGTCGAGGCCGGCGGCACGCGCATGAGCCTGGGAATTCCGGTCACGGGCAACCTGGATCCGGCACGCCGCTATCGCGTGTTCGCCGAGGTCTGGGGCCGCGGCGCGGATGGCAGGCAGGTGCCGGTGGCCTGGGTCGGTGGCATGGCCTCGCCGAGGAACCGCCAGCTGCCGTTGGGCTTCGACCAGCGCTGGGTCCAGCGTGCCGGCGCGCGCGCGCCGTTCTCGCTGCGCAACGTGCGCATCGAGGATGCCGATTACTTCATCCCCGTGGCCAGCGGCGCTCGCCTGGCCCTGGCCCTGCCGTCCAGCGCCACTCGAATGACCAAGCGCAGCACGGCCATCGACGAACTGATGACGATGGGTCCGCGTCCCACCCAGACGCTGGCCAAGGCCGGTACCGGCTCGCGCCTGATCCTGGTGCACGGCTACTGCTCCGGCGGAGTCTGGCCGCAGTCGCAGTTCACCAACGCCTCCTCGTTCCTGGACGCCAACCAGAACCGCAGCCACGACCAGTTCGCCCAGTTGCTGAAGAACTACGGCGCCACCTGGAACTCGTTCGGCACCGTGGCCCACAGCCAGGGCGGCGCCGCGGCGCTGCACCTGTATGCGTATTACTGGAGCGGCCTGGACAATGCGGTCGGCAGCCGCCTGATGCAGTCGGTGGGCACGCCCTACCAGGGCACCAACCTGTCCGGCATCATCGCCACGGTCGGATCGTGGTTCGGCGTGGCCTGCGGTTCCAACTACGACCTGACCTACGACGGCGCCTCGGCCTGGCTGGCGGGCATCCCGACCTGGGCGCGGGCCAAGGTGAACTACTACACGACCTCGTTCAAGACCACCAACTGGTGGACCAACGACTACTGCCATTTCGCCTCCGACCTGGCGCTCTCCGATCCGGAGGACGGCACCACCGAGAAGGCCTACGGACAGCTGTCCGGCGCGGTGAACCAGGGGCACGCGACCGGGCAATGCCACACCACGGGCATGCGCGATCCGGCCCAGTACCAGAACGCCACCCGCAACGCGGTGATGAACAGCAATGCCGCGCGTTAGCGATCGCCACGGCATTCGTGCCTGAGCCAGTCGCGGGCGGGGCCGTCGGCCCTGCCCGCGATCCAGGCATCACTCCAGGCGCATGACGCCGCGTCGCGGCGTCGCGGTTCCCAGCGTCTCCGCACTGACCGGCGCGCCCAGTTCCATCAGCACCTGGCGCTGTTCCGCCAGGGGCGTGCGCATGCTTTTCTCTTCCAGTTCGGCGAGCTTGCGGAACGCGGGCAGGGCCCAGGCGCGTTCCAGCAAGGCCGCCGCGCGCGGCCAGCGTTGCGCATCCACGGTGTAGCGCACGAACGCGGCATTGCGGAAGAAACTGGCGATGCTGATGTCGGCCACGCTGAGTTCACCGAACAGGAAACCTTGCGCCGGCAGCTGCGATTCCAGGTAATCCAGCGCCACCGGCAGCTGCTCGTCGCGGGCACGCGCAATGACGGCTTCGTCCGGCTCCTCGCCAAACACGTAACGCTTCACGCCCTTCTGGAAGAACATGCCCCAGATCACCACGTCGCCCAGCCACGTATCGCAGTACTCCTCGATCCAACGCGCCTGCGCGCGATCGCCGATGTCGGCCGGATACAGCGGCGGCTGCGGATGGCGTTCGTCCAGGTACTGGCAGATCACCGAGGAATCGTTGAGCACCCGGTCGCCGTCGATCAGCACCGGGATCCGACGCAGCGGACTCAACTGACTGAAACGCTCGTTGCCCACGAACGGCGCGATCGGGTCGATCGTGTACTCCAGGCCCTTCAGCTCCATGCACACCAGCACCTTGCGCACATAGGGCGAGACGTAGTTGCCGATCAGGTGGTAGCGGGTGGTCATCGCGTCGTTCCCAAGGAGTAAGCCGCGAGCGTGCTGCGTGCGCGCTGCCGAATCAAGTGCGGCTCAGCGGAACACCACCGTGCGATGCCCGTTCAGCAGGATCCGGTGCTCCACGTGCCTGCGCACCGCACGCGCCAGCACCTGCGACTCGGTGTCGCTGCCCAGCCGCACCAGTTCCTTCGGCGTCATCGCATGGTCCACGCGGGCCACGTCCTGTTCGATGATCGGGCCTTCGTCGAGGTCGCCGGT
>JAKFDG010000542.1:0-14761 GCA_036677285.1 Pseudoxanthomonas sp. | reverse complement strand
GCCCTGCACTTTCAGCAGGTAGTCGGGGGTGAGGGAGAACAGGGTGCGGTCCAGCCACAGTTGCTGGTCCAGGCCGATGTCGGCGCCGATCGGGGAACCGGCCGCGACCCGGCCGAGCACCCGCAGCGACACCAGTTGCCCGGGCCCGCGCCCGCCGACCAGGCGGATGCCGCGCTTCTGGCCGGGGGCGAGTTCGATCAGGCCGTCGGCGACCAGGGCCTGGACGTGTTTCTGGGCGGCATTGCGCGAGGCGAAGCCGAATTCGGCGGCGATCTCGGCCAGGCTGGGCGCCTGGCCCTGCCCTTCGACCCGGTCACGGAGGAAGGCAAGGACGGCGGCGCGTTTGGGAGGGAGGGTGCCCATAGGTGTACATTTGTACACCTTGGCGTCGCAGAAGGCGAGACCTGATCCAGTCGGCCGCTCCACCGAGGGCTAAAGCTGACCTGCTTCGCGCTCGGAGCCGCCCTGCCCCATCCGGCTGCGTCAGGGGGTGGAAACCCGATCCGGGCGATCACTCCGGCAGCGCCTGCCTCGTCTCCCCGAGACCTTCCCACGGATCCCTGCGCAAAAGGCTGCTCCGCTGCAGCGCGCGCGCCAGGGTGTACATGCCGGGAGAAGTGATTTTCGCCAGTTCTTCCCAACGCAGCGGCATGGCCACGGTGGCGTGGTCGCGCGCGCGCAGCGACCAGGAACACACGCTGGTCGCGCCGCGTCCGTTGCGCAGCCAGTCCACGAAGATCCTGCCCTCGCGCTTGGCCTTGCTCATGGTGGCGACATACTTGTCCGGCGCATGCGCGGCCAGCGCTTCGGCGAACGCGCCGCAGAAATCCTTCGCCTGCTCCCATGACGGCCCCGGCGCAATCGGCACCACCAGGTGCAAGCCCTTGCCGCCGGACAGGCGCAGCCAGCTTTCCAGTTTCGCTTCGAGCAGGCGCTGGCGGATGTCGCGTGCGGCGGCCTTGACCTTGTTCCAGCTCACGCCCGGGCCCGGATCGAGGTCGAACACCAGCCGATCCGGCGATTCGGGCGCTTCCACCCTCGCCCCCCAGGGATGGAACTCGAGCGCATTCATCTGCACCAGTTCCAGCAGGCCGGCCTCGTCCTCGATGTACAGGTAATCCTCCTTGCCGCTCTTCTGTTGCAGCGAGATCGCCTTTACCGACTTGCCGAGCGCATCGCTGTGGTGCTTCTGGAAGAAGCACTCGCCCTGCACGCCATCGGGGCATCGCACCAGCGACAGCGGGCGCCGCACCAGCTCCGGCAACAGCCATCGCGCCACCTGCCGGTAGTAGTCGGCGACATCGCCCTTGCTGATTTTTTCCTTCGCGTAGACGATCCGCTCGGGATGGGTCAAAGTCGTTTGCTCCGGAGTCGTATCCAGGTCGCGCATGCTCTTGTCCTCGCGCAGTCGTTTGAAGCTCGCCTGCCGCAGCAGGCCTTCCTTGGCCCACCCGCGGAACGCCACCTCGGCCACCAGCACCGGTTTCACCCAGTGCACGCTGCCGCTGGAGAACGGCACGTGCGTGGGCAAGGCCACCGTGGCGCGCTTGTGCTGCAGTTTTTCGAGCGTGGCCTGCAGCGACTTCAGGGTCGCCTCGTCGAAACCGGTGCCTACGCGACCCACGTAACGCAGGCTGCCCGACTCGGGTTTCGCCATCAGCAAAGAACCGAAGCCGGACCGCGATCGCTTCGGCGCGGTGTAACCCACCACCACGAACTCCTCGGTGTCCTCGTGCTTCACCTTCACCCAGGCCTGCGTGCGCGCCTGGCTGTAGGCGGCATCGGCGCGCTTGCTGACGATGCCTTCCAAGCCTTTCTTCCCGCTGGCCTCGAACACTTCGCGGCCATGGCCCAGCACGTGTTCGCTGTAGGCGATCACCCCCGTGCGCTTGCCCAGAAGTTCCTTCAGCAGCTTCTTGCGATCGATCAGCGCGGCGCGGCTCAGGTCCACACCGGCGATCCCGGGCAGGTCGAACACCACGTAACGCAGCGGCTGCTTCGAGGTGCCGTCGATGGCCCGCTGCAGCGCGGTGAAATCGCTGCGCCCTTCCTTGTCCATCACCACCAGCTCGCCATCCAGCCGCGCATCGTCCACCGGCAAGGCTTCCACCGCGCGGGCCACTTCGGGGAAAGTGTCGGTCCAGTCCAGTTTGCCGCGCGAGCGCAGTTTGACCTTTCCGGCGACCAGGTCGGCCATCATCCGGTAGCCGTCCCATTTGATCTCGTGCAGCCAGCCGTCACCGGCAGGCGCGATCTCGCGACTGCTCGCGAGCTGTGGCGAGAACCCGACGGGATAGTCGCCCTTGCGTGCGCCTTCGATCGCCAGTGCGCGTTGCGTCCACTTGCCGGACGTCGCCTTGGCGGCGGCGACGCGTTTCGTGGCGTGAACCCCTGCTTTTTTTGCCGTCTTTTCCCGCGGCTTGGGCGCCGCCTTCCCGACCAGATCGTCGGCTTCCAGGTCGGCCGCGAACTCGTCCTCGCGCTTGATCAGCAGCCACTGCTTCTGCTTTCCGCGCAGGTTGGTGCGCACCAGCTTCCAGCCGCCGTTGAGTTTTTCCCCATGCAGCACGAAATCCAGCTTTCCCGCGGCGATCGCTTCCAGCGGATCGCCCTCGCCGGCCCAGGTGCCGTGGTCGAACACGTCCACGTGCCCCGCTCCGTAATTGCCTTCCGGGATATCGCCTTCGAAGGTGGCGTAGGCCAGCGGATGGTCCTCGACTTCCACTGCCAGCCTTTTTTCCCCAACGCGCAGCGACGGACCCTTCGGCACCGCCCAGCTCTTCAGCGCGCCATCGGCTTCCAGGCGGAAGTCGTAATGGCGCGCTCGCGCGTGGTGCAGCTGGACCACGAAGATCGGGCGATGGCTGGCAACGCCGCGCCTGCTTTCATCCGGCTCGGGGGTTTCGGCGAAGCGGCGCTTGCGGCCATAGTCGCGCAGCGACACGCCTCACCCCGCCTTGCGCCTGGTCGCCTTCTTCGCCGGCGCCTTGGCGGCGGCCTTCTTCGCGGCTTTCCGGGGTTTCGCGACCGTGCCCTTGGAGGCCTTGGCCGGGGTTCGCTTCTTGCTGTCCAGGCTTTTCTGCAGCAGCGACATGAAGTCGACCACGTTGGTCGCCGCGTCCTCGCGCTCCTCGACGTCCTCCACGACCTTGGTGACGTTGCCCTTGGATTTGATGCGTTTCTTGATGATCGCCTGCAGTCGCGCGCGGAACTCGTCGTGATATTCGTCTGGCGTCCACTTTCCAGACATGGATGCGATCAACTGCTTGGCCATCTCGACTTCCTTGGGAGTGATCCGGTAGCTGGCGGCCTTGCCGGTCGGCAGTTTGTAATCGCTGGGATCCACCAGTTCCTGCGGATAGCGCAGCAGCATCAGCACCAGCGCGTCGCCTTCCGGCATGACCGCGCACAGGTATTCGCGGGTACGTATCACCACCCGGGCGATACCCACCTTCCTGCTGGATTTGAGCGTATCGCGGAGCAGCACGTAGCCTTTCTCTGCTTTCTTCCCCGGCACCAGGATGTAGGGCTTCTCGAAGTAGCGCTGGTCGATGCTTCCGGCGTCGACGAATGCCTCGACTTCCACTGACTCGTGGCTCTCTGGCGCAGCGGATTGGATGTCCTCCTTCTCGATCACCACGTAGCTGCCCTTGTCGTACTCGAATGCCTTGACGATGTCTTTCCATGGCACTTCCTCTCCGGTTTCCGCATTCACGCGTTCGAAGCGGATCGGGTTCCTGTCGCGAGAATCGAGCATGCGGAAATGCAGGTCCACCTTGCGTTCGCCCGACATCAGCGACACAGGCACGTTGAGCAGCCCGAAGGAAAGGGTGCCGGTCCAGATCGGTCTTGCCATGTGTGCATCTCCAGGGCCATTCGCCCTGTTGCTGATAGCGCGCGCATCGTTACCGGCCCGTGATGCGGCGGCAGCGCAATTTTCACGCCCGCGGCCATGGGTCCAGCCCGCGATACCAGCGATTCACTTCGATCGGCAGGAGCGGTTCCAGATCGATCTGCAACGCAGCGTAGGCATCCAGCGTGTCGCGCAGCATGCCTTGCGCCCGCGCCCGGCCGGCAGGAGTGTCGAGTTCGCTGGCGGACAGCTGCGCCTGGGTCCAGGCATACAAGCGATCGCTGCGCGCCAGCAACGCGGTTTGCAGCCACCTCCGCAGTGGTGCGTGCACGACATGACCGCGCTGTTCCAGCAGGCGTACCACCTGCTGGAGTTGCGAAGAGGCACCACGGAACCATTCGGTATGCCCGGCGGCTTCGCGGCGCATGGTCAGCGGCGCCGGTGCGTTATGCATGGCCAGCGGCCGTCGCAGTTCGAGCTCCAGGTCGCGCGCGTCGCGCACGGTTTCCGTCTCCACCAGCATCGCGCGGTCCAGGTCGAAGAACTCGAACCAGCGGCGATGCAGGGCCTGGATACGCGACAGGGGATCGCGCGAGAACCCGATCTTGCAGTGATCTTCCCAGACGCACGGGAACACATAGACGAAGCAGTAGCCGTCCACCACATGGATTCGCTGGTTGCGGCGCCTTGCGGGGCTATCCCGTCAGGTAGGCAGGATCATGCACGCCAGCCATGCGCGGGATTGCGGCTGGACGCACGGCGCCCCGGGACGGCCGTTGGGCGGGCGCCGGTTGCATCCGCTTCCAGGTTTCGCGGATCACGGCTTCCGCAAGCGGCCAGTCGAGATGGTCGCGCGCCGTGGCGGTCGCCTGGTACCGGCTGCGCATCGCGGGCAGCAGTTTTTCCAGGTCGCATCCATGGTTCAGCAGATACATGTCGTACCCGAACTTCAGGGTGAAGAGATAATCGTCGAATGGGCGGGGCGTCCGGTGGAAGGCGCCTTGCGTGTAGTGCAGCCGCCAATACGCCAGTTCGGAATCGATATCGAGCATCACGTCTTTGTGCCTGTTCGACTTGGCTACGGAACCCATCGCTATACCCTCCGGCTGTTGGTGAAAGTGGACCCTGTGATTTCATCTTCATGAATCTAATGTCAGGCGCGCGTGAAGATTTTGGGTGGCGCTCGCTACTCGATTTTTGTCCATAAAACTTCCATTCATGAGCCGGTCGTCCCACCAACCGGGCGGGGGGTAGAACACCCCGCGCAGGCGGATTGACCGGCTGGATCACGCCTGGTTTACCGGACCCCTGATATCCCGGCGCCGCGGCTTGGTTCGAGGCCGTTCGCCTGGGATGTGATGGGATAAGGATGAAGCATGGGCAACGAACGCATGGCAGGAGCCGGGCCACGGCGGACACGAAATGGCGACGCGCGGGCCGCGCTGCTGATCATCGACATGATCAACCTGTTCGACTTCGAAGGTGGGGCGTCCCTGTCCAGGGAAGCGCAACGGATCGCACCGCGCATCGTCCGACTGAAGGAGCGCTTCAGACAGGCCGGGGCGCCGGTGATCTACGTCAACGACAACTTCATGGACTGGCGCGCGGATTTCAAGGAGCTGGTCGCCGTGTGCAGCCATCCCGCGAGCGCCGGCGCGAAGATCGCCAAGGCCTTGGCGCCAGGGCCTGGCGACTACTACATCCTCAAGCCGAAGCACTCCGCTTTTCTGGCCACGCCGCTATCGTTGCTGCTGACGCAACTGGACGTGCGTCGCCTGGTGCTCACCGGGCTGGCCGCGGACGCATGCGTGCTGATCACCGCGCAGGAGGCGAACATGCGCGAATACCTGGTCAGCGTTCCGGCCGACTGCGTCGCCGCGCAAACGCCCCAGCGCAGGAAGCGCGCACTGGCGGTGATCAAGGCATCGTTTTCCGCAGATCTGCGTGCATCCGCTGCGGTGCCCGTTGCGTATGCCCGCTCATAACCAGCGGCGTTTTCTGCCCACGACGATCGCCACGACGGCCAGCAGCAGCATCGCCCCCGCGGACACGGCGAAGCCGGTCGTCCCGGTCTTGAAGAACGGCGTCTCGAAGTTCATCCCGAGGATGCCTGCAAGGACCGCGAGCAGGCCGATCACCACCGTCGCGAAGGTCAGCGTGCGCATGCTGTCGTTGGTCACCAGCGCGGTCTGGCTGCTGAACAGTTCGAAGCTGCCCACTACCAGGTCGCGGGCATTCTCGACCATGTCCATCGCCCGTTCGTAATTGCCCTGCAGCGCCAGGAAATGGCCGTCGGTGCGATTCTCCTCGTGGGGGCGGAAATCGGGCCGGGCCAGGCCGGCGAACACCCCCCGGTGCGGCGCCAGCATGCGCCGCAAGCGGGAAGCGCCCTTGCGCAGAGCGCGCAGGTCCTGCAGGCAATCGCGCGGCCGTTCGGAGAGTATTTCCACCTCCAGCCGTTCCACGGCCATCTCGAATCGCGAGACCGCCTGGAAATACGACGACAGATGCCAGTCCAGCAATGAAGCGGTGAAACTAGCGGCACCCAGGGCGCCAATGTCGCTTTGCGCGGACTCGCGTTCGCGCAGCTGTCCGATGAACTCGATGGGATTGCGATGGATCGACACGACCATGTTGCTGCCCGCGATCAGGACCAGCACCTTGCCCTGGAAACCGGAGCCGGGTTCCTCATCGGCGGCGACCACGCGCAACCAGAAACATTCGCCGCAGTTGTACAGCACGGGATTGGTTTCACTGCCGAGCGCGCCGGCGATCGCTCCCTCGGGCAGGGAAAAGCGCGCCGCGACCGCGCGAAGGTCGCTCTCGGGCGGATCCTGCATGTCTATCCACAGCAGTTGCCGGTCGCCCAGATCGTCAGGGGCGAAAGTGACGACGTCCTCGATGACCTGGTCGCAACGGTCCGCGTCGAACAGGATCGCGTGGATCGCGCGTCGCTCCGGTTCGGAGTCGCGGGCCGGCCGCGCACTTTGCAGCTCGTCTGAACTTGCATCGGTGGCATCCACCTCGACCCCCTTTGCCTGAGCCGGCGATCATCACCGAGGCGACCGCGACCGAAAGACTCCGCCGAAGCGGAGTCTTCTCACGCACTGTGAATAGCGATCAGAGCATCTTGTCGCGCGCCTGCTCGGCACGGGAGGCGCCGATCGCGGTCTCGACCTGTTTCACTTCCTCGGGCGGCGGAAGCACTGCCGGGAACCCAAGTGACTGGATCCAGAGTTCGCGACACCAGCCTTTGGTGTGGTACAGGTGATGGTCCTCGTCCTGTTCCACTGCGTCGAACGCGGCCTTCAGGATCCTGGCGAGATCGCCCTTGCCGTGCTCGGCGACATGGCCGATCAGCTCCCAGTTCTGATGGTCCTTGGTTTCGGCGAGCACGACGCACTCGGCCGCGACCAGTTCAGCGCCCTCGGGCGGCGCTGTCTTGATGGCCATGTCGATTGCGGCCACCAACGACCGGCCCTGGTGCGCCACCACCTCTCGTCCCGGGCTCTTCTCCTCCGTGTCCATCGCCAGTTCCTCGAACACACGGGCAAGCACCTGTTCGTGGGTTTTCGTCTGATCGAGATATTCGCGCCATTCTTCCTTCAGGTCGTCGTTCAGGGCGGCCTTGATCGCAGCGGTATAAACCTGGATGCCGCCGCGCTCGGTCTCCAGCGCCTGCAGCAGCAGCTCCTTCACTTGCGCGGAATCGTGTTTCGTCGTCTTCGCCATGATCCTGTGATCCTTCTCGTACGTGGGTGAGTAGGCGCATGTAAAGCGCTCGCCCGCTAACCCGGTGTGAATTCTGTTCATCGGATTCCCGCTTCTGATGATCGTGAAATTCGCGTCCATTTTGGACCTGAAACATTTCACGCCGACTTATAAACCGGCGCTCACTATCGCTGTGCCGTGGCGGTTCACGTTCGCGGTTGTCCTGAACGCCATCCTTACTCGGGCCGTGCATGATCCGTTCGCGTGGATGGACCTGATGCGCAGCAAATCGCCGGGAAACCGGCCACCGCTTGGGCTGATACATGAATACATTGCGTTCCCGATGCGAGATCCGCGATTTCCGCCAGCACCTCGACCGCCTGCGGCGCGCCCCGGTCCGGGTTGAGGATTGCCTGGCGTATCCGTCCATGTTCGAAGTGCCGGAGGCGTTCGAAGTCTGGAGCGTCGCGGACTTCCAGCGCAGGCGCGCCCGCGACTCGGCGCTGATGTGGGTCGACGCCTGTCCGGCCTATGCGCTGGCCATGGCCACGCATGCCACCTATGCGAACTGCACGGACCAGGATGCAGAGGACGAACTGGATGCGCAGTGGGACGAACTGCGGGGCCACTCCAACCTCGACTGGCATCGGGCCCGGGAGATCGTGGTGGACGCATGGCACGCGCTCGATACGCTGTCGTTGAAGGCACCATCTGGCGCAACGACATCGCCGCATGCGCCCGCCCCCAAACAGGGACGGGATTGAGTGGTTTGCTTTCAACCAGGGGGTAATCCGTGCGCGCGATCCGGGGACGCAAGCGCTTGATCTTCATCGTCATCTCCACGGTGATCGCAACCGTCCTGGCGGTGGTCATCGCGATGAATTTCGCCACGCCCGAGAAGAAGCTTGAACGGGCGGTGGTCCACCGACACGCGATCTCAGACCCGGCGTTCCGGCGCGAGATGTCGGTGATGCTGGGACCGGCCATCGTGCCGGGCAACCGGGTCGCCGCGTTGCAGGACGGGGACGAGATATTTCCCGAGATGCTGCGCGCGATACGCGATGCCAAGGTCTCGATCACCTTCGAGACCTACATCTACTGGTCCGGCGAAATCGGCAAGGAGTTCACCCAGGCCCTGGCCGAGCGCGCGCGCGCCGGCATTCCGGTCAACGTGATCATCGACTGGGCCGGCAGCGTCAAGATGGACGACGAACTGCTCGCGCAGATGCAGCAGTCCGGGGTCCGCATCCATCGCTACCGGCCCCTGCACTGGTACACCCTGGGCCGGATCAACAACCGCACCCATCGCAAGCTGCTGGTCGTCGACGGACGCATCGGCTTCACCGGCGGCGTCGGCATCGCGGACCAGTGGCTGGGACACGCGCAGGATCCGGAACACTGGCGCGAATCCCATTTCCGCATCGAAGGCCCGGCCGTGGCGCAGATGCAGGCGGCCTTCAACGACAACTGGATCAAGACCACCGGCGAGGTCCTGAACGGCCCGGCCTATTTCCCGCCCCTGGAACGGCTCGGCGACGTGGATGCGCACCTGTTCATCGCTTCGCCGGCCGGCGGCAGCGAGAGCATGCACCTGATGTACATCATGGCCGTGGCCGCTTCGACCCGCTCCATCGACCTGGCTGCTTCCTACTTCGTGCCCGACGACCTGATCGTGCAGGCGTTGCTGGCTGCGCGCCAGCGCGGTGTGCGCATCCGCATCCTGTTGCCGGGACCGCACATCGATTCGGATGCGGTGCGGCTCGCCTCCAAGGCCGGCTGGGGGCCGCTGCTCCAGGCCGGCATCGAGATCCACGAATACCAGCCGACCATGCTCCATACCAAACTGCTGGTGGTCGATGCGGAGCTGGTTTCCGTCGGCTCGACCAACTTCGACATCCGTTCCTTCCGCCTCAACGACGAGGCCAGCCTGAATCTCTACGATCGCGCCTTCGCCGAGGAGATGACCGATGTGTTCGAAGCCGATCTGGCGAATTCACGGCGCTACACCTACGAAACCTGGCAGCAGCGGCCGATGAAGGAAAAGCTGGTCGAGAAATTCATCCTGCCGTTCAAGTCCCAGTTGTGACCCACCGCCTATGACGCGGCCGGACACCTGATTTCTTCACGTCGCGTGGGCATTTCCCTGCCGATACTCCGGACCACCCCACGCACGGAACCTTCCCGATGGCTACCCAGAGCAAAAAGGCGAAACTCGTCGCCGACATGATCAAGGACATCGACCACTGCATGTTCACCACGGTGGGCGCGGACGGTTACCTGGTCAGCCGGCCGCTTTCGACCACGCAAGTCGAGTTCGACGGCAAGCGCATCTGGTTCTTCACCTCGCTGGACAGTCCCAAGTGCGGCGAGATCCGCAAGCATCCCAAGGTCAATGTGGCCTATGCATCGAAGAGCAAGAGCACCTACGTGTCGGTGAGCGGAAAGGCCTCGCTCAACCAGGACCGGGCGTTGATCGAGGAGTTCTGGAACGACGCGCTCAAGGCATTCTTCCCGAAGGGCAAGACCGACCCGCGCCTGACCCTGATCGAAGTGGAAGTGCGCACCGTCGAATACTGGGATGGACCCAGTTCGCTGATCGGCAAGGCGATCACCTTCCTCATCGCACGCGTCACCAAGAACGAAGAGGTGATGGGCGAGAACCGCATGGTGACGATGGCGCCGCGCCGTCCAGCGGCGAAGAAGGCAGCCGCGAAGAAGACGCCTGCGGCCAAGGCAGGAAAGGCAACCAGAACCACCAAGAAGACCGCGCGCAAGGTCGCGAAATAGCGCGACCGCGCGCCAGCGCGAATCCCCTCATTCCCCCAGGAAAAACCCCATGGCCACCCGCAAGCCAACCCCGAAGACTGCTTCCCCCCGCTCCAGCGAAGGCCAGCGCCAGTCGCGCGGCACGGGCGATGAACTGCACGAACACGCCGGCGGCACCCACCCGCCGCTCACCACCAACCAGGGCATCCCGGTCAGCGACAACCAGAACTCGCTGCGCGCCACGCCGCGCGGGCCGACGCTGCTGGAAGACTTCGTGCTGCGCGAGAAGATCACCCACTTCGACCACGAGCGCATCCCCGAACGCATCGTCCACGCCCGCGGCTCGGCGGCGCACGGCTACTTCGAGCTGACCCGCTCGCTCAAGCAGTACACCACCGCGAAGATCCTCACCGAAGCCGGCAAGCGCACGCCGGTCTTCGCCCGCTTCTCCACCGTCGCCGGCGGCGCAGGTTCGGTGGACACGCCACGGGACGTGCGCGGTTTCGCGGTCAAGTTCTACACCAGCGAAGGCAACTGGGACCTGGTCGGCAACAACATCCCGGTGTTCTTCATCCAGGACGCGATGAAGTTCCCGGACGTGGTGCATTCGGTGAAGATGGAACCCGATCGCGCCTTCCCGCAGGCCGGCAGCGCGCACGATACCTTCTGGGATTTCATCTCGCTCACCCCCGAAGCGATGCACATGATCATGTGGGCGATGAGCGACCGCACCATCCCGCGCTCGCTGCGCACCATCGAAGGCTTCGGCGTGCATTCGTTCCGCCTGCTCGATGCGAAGGGCAAGTCCACCTTCGTGAAGTTCCACTGGCGGCCGAAGCTGGGCATCCAGTCGACGGTCTGGGACGAGGCGGTGAAACTGCAGGCCGCCGACAACGACTTCCATCGCCGCGACCTGTTCGAGGCGATCGAGTCCGGGGGTTTCCCGGAATGGGAATTCGCGGTACAGCTGTTCACCCAGGAGCAGGCCGACAAGTTCCCGTTCGACCACCTCGATCCGACCAAACTGATTCCGGAGGAAATGGTGCCGCTGACCGTGATCGGGCGCATGGTCCTGGACCGGTGGCCCGACAACTTCTTCGCCGAGACCGAGCAGGTCGCCTTCTGCCCCGCCAACATCGTGCCGGGCATCGACTTCAGCAACGACCCGCTGCTGCAGGGACGCCTGTTCTCGTACCTGGACACGCAGCTGCTGCGCCTGGGCGGGCCCAATTTCCACCAGATCCCGATCAACGCGCCGAAGTGTCCGTTCGCCAACCTGCAGCGTGACGGGCGCATGCAGATGCGGGTGCCGAAGGGACGGGTGAACTACGAACCCAGTTCGCTGCAAGCCGATACACCGCGCGAAACGCCCGATGGTTTCCGCAGCCATGCGACCACGCCCGACGACGGCGCCAAGGGCCGCATCCGCGCGGAAAGCTTCGCCGACCATTACACCCAGGCGCGGCTGTTCTTCCGCAGCCAGACCAAGCCCGAGCAGGCGCACATGGCCTCGGCACTGGTGTTCGAACTGTCCAAGGTCGGAACCCCGCATGTGCGCGAAGCCATCGTGGGCCACCTGCGCCATGTGGATCCCGACCTGGCCCAGCGCGTCGCCGATGGCCTGGGTCTGGATGCCCTGCCCCCCGCGCCGCCGACAGCGGTGAAGCCGCAGGACATGAAGCCCTCGCCCGCGCTGCAGATCATCGGCAAGATGAAGGACACGCTGCAGGGACGCTGCGTCGGCATCTTGATCCACGACGGTTCCGACGCGGCCACGATCAAGGCCTTGCGCAAGGCGGCCGAAGGCGCGGGGGCCACGGTCAAGATCGTCGCGCCCAGGGTCGGCGGAGCCAAGCTCAGCGACGGCAGGAAACAGCCTGCGGACGGACAACTGGCCGGCACGCCTTCGGTCGTGTTCGATGCGGTGGCGCTGGTGTTGTCCGAGGAAGGCGGCAAGGCGCTGGCGAAGGAAGCGGCCGCGGTCGACTTCGTCCGCGACGCCTTCGGCCATCTCAAGGCAATCGCCGCCGACGCCGGCGCACAGGCGGTGCTCAAGGCCGGCAACGTGGGCAAGGACAAGGGCGTGGTCGACGCCGCCGACACCAAGGCCTTCATCGCCGCGGCCAAGACCCGGCAATGGGACCGGGAGCCGAAGCTGCGGACGCTGGCGTAGCCCCTCCTCTCCCCTCTTGGCGCCTGTCGATCCGGCAGGCGCTCGTTCGTCGTGGTAACGGAAGCCCGGATTCGGGCGACTGCGCTTTCTGCCACCACCACCAACACGGGAGTACGCCATGGGCAAGGTCATCGTGGAACAGATCGTCAGCGCGGACGGCTACGCGTCCTGCAAGGACGGCGGCATCGGCTACTTCGACGCCAGCGGCGATTTCAGGGATGCCGAGGACGAACAACTGAAGATGCTGGAGTCGGTCGGCGCCATCGTCTTCGGCGCCACCACTTACCGCATGTTCGCCGACTACTGGCCGGTCGCCGACGAGAAGGTGGAACGGGTCACCGGGCCGATCAACGCCCTGCCCAAGTTCGTGGTGTCCAACACCCTGCAATCCGCGCCGTGGGGCGGCATCGGGCAGGTGGAGATCCTTCGTGGCGACGGCGTCGATTCCGTGCGCCAGCTGCGCAAACGCATCGACGGCGACCTGGTGATCTGGGGCAGCCTGACCCTGACCGACGCCCTGTTCCGCGCGCGGGAAGTGGACGTGCTGCGCCTGCGCACGGTGGCGATCCTGCTGGGCGAAGGCCGGTCGTTCGCGCCCCCCGGCGTCGGCGATCTGAAGCTGTCGCTGCAGCACGTCAAAAGCTACCCGAGCGGACACATCGTGATGCAGTACACCGCGTAGCACGTGGGGCGGGCCCTGGCCCGCCGAATGGAATCGCTATTGCCGCATGCGGCGGGCTTGAGCCCGCCCTATGGCCTATTGCACAAGCGTCTGCATCGCGTGCGCGGGGATGCTCACCTGCGCAGAGTCCGGACCCACATAGAAGTTGTAGGTGATTTCCTTGTCGGTCGGGTTCATGACCACGGTGGCCAGCTTGCCGTCCTCGTTGAGGAACGAGGTGGCCAGCAGGGTGCTGCGGCTGCTGGCCGCGCTGACGCGCCGCGCGTTGGGACGGATGAATTTCGAGAAGTGGCCGATGTAGTAGTAGCTCGGCGTGTAGATCAGTTCGCCGGTTCTGGTGTCTGCGTGGACCGGGGCGAAGCACAGGTTGCCGACGTGGTTGGGGCCGCCGGTTTCATCCAGCAGGATGTTCCAGTCGGTCCAGCCGACCGCGCCGTTGTTGAGGTCGTTGATCATGGCGCTGCCGTAGCGCTCGGCGTTGGGCCAGTACTGGTAACGCGCGGGATCGAACTTCTCCACCGTCGCTTCGGTCAGCAGCAGCGGCTTGTCCGGGTACGCCTCGGCCACGGCGGCGACATTGCGGTACATCGGCTCGAAGCCGGCCCAGGTTTCGTACCAGTGGAAGCCCATGCCCCAGGCGTATTTCGCCGCTTCCGGGTCGCCCAAGATCACCTGTGCGCGGTAGGGCATCATGTCGCGGTTGTGGTCCCAGACCACGATCTTCTTGTCGGCGTAGCCGGCCTTGTGCATGGTCGGACCGAGATGGTTCTTGAGGAAGTCGCGCTCCTCCTCGGCGGTGTACAGCATGGATTCCCAGGTCTGCGTGGCCATGGGTTCGTTCTGCACGGTGATGCCCCAGATCGGGATGCCTTCCTTTTCGTAGGCGGCGATGAATCGGGTGAAATAGTTCGCCCAGGCCTCGTTGTACTCCGGCAGCAGCGCGCCGCCCTTCAGCATGTTGTTGGTGGTCTTCATGAAGGCCGGGGCGCTCCACGGACTGGCGAACAGGGTCAGCTCGCCGCCCGCCGCTTCGATGGCCCGCTTGAGCAGCGGAATGCGGAACCGGCGGTCATGGTCGATGGAGAAGGTGGACAGCGCCTTGTCGCCTTCCTCGACGTAGGTGTAACTGGCGCTGCTGAAGTCCGAGCTGTGGATGGTGGTGCGGGCCAGGCTGTAGCCGATGCCTGCGTCCTGGTCGTAGTACGCCTTGAGGAATTCGGCCTGGCGCCTGGCGTCGAGCTTGGCGAATACTTCGGCGCTGGAATCGGTGATGGCGCCACCGATGCCGAGCACGGTCTGGTAGCGCTTGTCCGGATCGACGAAGATCGAGTTTTCGACTTCGACCAGCTTGTGCCCCGGCTTCAACGTGGCCGTGCCGCTCTTGCTGAGCCGCTGGTCCGAGCCCTGCGCGCTGGTGTAGATGGTGACTGGATTTCCGCTGTTCGAGAATTTTTTCATCGGGGTCTCGGCCGCCACGGTGCTGGTGGAATGGGCCAGCAGGACGACGAGCATTCCTGCTGCTGACGAGATAAGGGGCTTCTTCATCGATTGCCTCGAAGTCAGGGGAACTGGCGGG
>JAKFDG010000541.1:0-4007 GCA_036677285.1 Pseudoxanthomonas sp. | reverse complement strand
GGATCGTTGAGCTCGGAGAAACCGTTGGCCAGCTCCTTGCCGTTGACGAATAGCTCGAAACGGTCGGTATAGCCGGGCTGGTCGTCGTTGGCGCGAGCCAGCGGCGAGACCTCGACCGGATGGTCGGTGATGAAGGTCGGCTGGATCAGGGTGTGCTCCACCGTTTTCTCGAAGATCTCCAGCAGCAGCTTGCCCCAGCCGTAGCCGGGCTTGACGTGGATCTTCAGGCGCTCGCAATGACCCACCAGGGCCTCGCGATCGGTGCAATCGGCCAGGCTGATCTCGGGGTTGTAGTGGCGTACCGCTTCATCCATGCGCCAGCGCCGGAAAGCCGGGTCCAGGTCGATCTGCTGGCCTTCCCACAGCACCTGCCCGGTTCCCAGCACTTCATGGGCCACGTCTCGGATCACGCCTTCGGTCAGGTCCATCACTTCGTTGTAGGTGGCGTACGCCTCATACAACTCCAGCATGGTGAATTCCGGGTTGTGCCGGGTGCTCACGCCTTCGTTGCGGAAATTTCGGTTGATCTCGTAGACGCGTTCCAGGCCACCCACGACCAGGCGCTTGAGGTACAGCTCCGGCGCGACGCGCAGGTACAGGTCCAGGCCCAGTGCATTGTGGTGCGTGGTGAACGGCTTGGCCGCGGCGCCGCCGGGGATGTAATGCATCATCGGTGTCTCCACTTCCAGGAAGCGGCGCGCGTCCAGCCATTCGCGCATGGCGCGGATGATCCTGGAGCGCTTGATGAAGACTTCGCGGGCTTCCGGGGTGACGATCAGGTCGACGTAGCGCTGGCGATAGCGCTGTTCCACGTCGGTCAGGCCGTGCCACTTGTCCGGCAATGGGCGTAGCGACTTCGTGAGCAGGCGCAGTGCAGCGGCCTTGACCGAGAGCTCGCCGGTGCGGGTGCGGGTGAGGCTGCCTTCCACGCCGATGATGTCGCCGATGTCCCAGCCCTTGAACGCCTCGTAGACGCCTCCCAGCGCGTTGGTTTGCAGGAACAGCTGGATGCGCCCGGACTCGTCCTGGATCTGCACGAAACTGGCCTTGCCCATGACCCGCTTGGCCATCAGCCGGCCGGCCATCTTCACTTTGCGGCCCGTTCCCTCCAGCGCTTCGGCAGTCCACAGCTCTTGCTCGGCATATTGCGCCTGCAGGTCGCCGGCATAATCACTGCGCCGGAAGTCGTTGGGGAATGCGATGCCCTGCCCGCGCAGCACGGTCAGTTTCGCGCGACGCTCGGCGATGAGGCTGTTTTCGTCGACGGGAAGCTGTGGCGCGGGGGGCTGATCGGTCATGAGGATGCGATTCGCTGGAAGTGGATTTCTGGATGGCGATGATGCGGGAAATCAGGCGTCGCTGCGTTTGGAACCTGCTTCCAGGCCCGATTTCAAGCTGGCTTCGACGAATTCATCCAGGTCGCCGTCCAGCACCTTCTGCGTGTCGGTGCGCTCCACGCCGGTGCGCAGGTCCTTGATGCGGCTCTGATCCAGCACGTAGTTACGGATCTGGCTGCCCCAGCCGATGTCGGACTTGGTCGCTTCCAGCGCATCGCGTTCGGTATTGCGCTTCTGGATTTCCAGCTCGTACAGCTTGGCCTTCAGCATCTTCATCGCGGTGTCGCGGTTGGCGTGCTGGCTGCGGCCGGTCTGGCAGGCGACCACGGTATTGGTCGGGATGTGGGTGATGCGCACCGCCGACTCGGTCTTGTTGACGTGCTGGCCGCCAGCGCCCGAGGAGCGGTACACATCGGTGCGCAGGTCGGCGGGATTGATGTCAATCTCGATGTTGTCGTCGACTTCCGGCGACACGAAGACCGAAGTGAACGAGGTGTGGCGGCGATTATCCGAGTCGAACGGGGATTTTCGCACCAGGCGGTGCACGCCGATCTCGGTCTTCAGCCAGCCGTAGGCATAGTCGCCTTCGACCCGGAAGGTGGCCGACTTGATGCCCGCCACTTCGCCGGCGCTGGCTTCCATCAGTTCGGTCTTCCAGCCCCGCGATTCGCACCAGCGCAGGTACATGCGCAGCATCATCTCGGCCCAGTCCTGGGCCTCGGTGCCGCCTGCTCCGGCCTGGATGTCGACGAAGCAGTTGGCCGGGTCCAGCTCGCCGGAGAACATGCGCTGGAATTCCAGCTTCTCCACATGCGTGTTGTAACGATCGACATCGACGACCACGGCCTGCGCGGTTTCCTCGTCGTTCTCGCTTTCGGCCAGGTCCAGCAGTTCGCTGGCCTCGCCCAGGCCCTCTTCCAGGCTGGCGATGCCGTTGACGTTTTTTTCCAGGCTGGCGCGCTCCCGGCCCAGGGTCTGCGCGTATTCGGCGTTATTCCAGATGTCCGGGCTTTCCAACTCCCGGTTTACTTCTTCCAGGCGCTCGCGCTTGGCGTCGTAGTCAAAGATACCCCCGTAGCGACACCAGTCGTTCCTGCAGGTCGGCGATGCGCTGGCGGATGGGGTTGAGTTCGATCATGGTGGGGAATACATAGAAAAACGGCTGCAAATTCTATCAGGCCGGCGCGTTCAGGCGCTGGATTCCCCACTGCCGGCCCCTACCCGCCCGCGCAGACCGGCGCGATAGCGGCGGCTGCACGGCAGGGTGGTCCCGTCTTTCAAGTGCAGGCGCGCATCTCCGGTGTCCATGGGTTCGATCGACGCCACCTGGTCCAGGTTGACCAGATAGCTGCGGTGGACCCGGGCGAAGCGGCGCGGATCGAGCTTGGTTTCGATGCCCGCAATCGTGCTGCGCAGTGGGTAGTCGTGCTGACGCACGCGGAGATTGACGTAGTTGCCCGAGGCCTGGACCCATTCGATGTCGTTGGCCGCGACCAGGAATTCCCGGCCCAGCTTGCGCACCAGGAAGCGTTCGGGCAGTTCGACCGGCTCGACCGGCGAGCCTTCATCGGGGACGTCGAGCAGGCTGGCCTCGCCCTGCCAGCGCCGCAGCACGAAGCGGTAGCCCTCCATGATTGCCACGATGGAGGCGAAGCTGCGGATGTCCTTCAGGTACTCGTAGAGGAATTCCCGCCCCCACGGCCCGAAGTCGTAATCCATGCCTTGCCAGCGATAGACCAGCACCCTGATTCCCACCATGCCGACCACGTGCACGGCCGAGACGGCCACGCTGGCCAGCAGGTACCAGGGCAACAACCGGCGCCAGGTATCCCAATGCAAGGGGAAGCGGCGGGTGAACCAGGCGATCACGGGCAGCAGCACGACCAGCCACATCAGTGCGCTGCTGGACTCCCAGACCGCGGGCTCCCAGGCCAGCGTGCCGGACTGGCCGCGCCGGATCTCCATCAGCGTGGTGATGCTGTTGCCGACGCAGTTGGACCCGATCAGCAGCAACCAGAAGCCGGTCTCGAAGATGCGGCGCCAGGACAGGAAACGGTGGTAGGCGATATCGGAAGCGGGAGCGGAATGGGGCATCCACGCATTCTAGGCGAGGGCGCGGGATTCTCCTCCCGCGGTCATCCCTGAGACCGCGCTGTTCGTCCCTTCGCTTCCGCTAACCGTCCCCTTGCGCTAGCACTAGCTCACCGAGCAGGGCCGAATGGCCTCCTCGCTCAAGCTACGGGAACCGCCATGGAACGCCGCCACGACCTCGACTGGGTGCGCGTCTGCGCCTTCGGCCTGCTGGTCCTGTACCACGTGGGCATGTACTACGTGACCTGGGACTGGCACGTGAAGAGCCCATACGCCAGCGCGACCATCGAGCCGCTGATGCTGCTGAGCAGTCCGTGGCGGCTCTCGTTGCTCTTCCTGGTGTCGGGTGCGGCCAGCGCCTTCCTGTTCGACAAGCAGCCCGGAGGGTTCCTGAAGTCGCGCTCCTGGCGGCTGCTGATTCCGCTGATCTTCGGCATGCTGGTCATCGTGGTGCCGCAGGCCTACTACGAAGTGCTGGATTCACGCATTCCCGGCGGCTACCACGAAGGCTATCTGGCCTTCTGGGCGCGCTACCTGGCCAACGATGGCACTTTCTGCGACGACGATGGCTGCCTGGAC